>JANNNE010000200.1:0-12806 GCA_031398385.1 Ideonella sp. | reverse complement strand
GCGACAGCTCCACATTCAGACCCGGGAGCAGCTGCGGCTGCGCTCGGCTCTGCATCGCGGGCCTGGGGCTGTTCTGCCCCACAGGCCTTCACATGACCCGACCTGCATGCAGCAGTGGTACCCAGCCCCAAAAAGCCCACCAGTCAAGCCGCCAGGGGCTGGCGCGGCTGAGGACCGGAGCCGCCACCGCGGCGGCGCCACAACGCAATGAGCAGGTGAAGACCCGCCCCCAGCAGGACAAGCAGCACGCTGCCCAGGCCCCAGATCACCCAGGTCGCCACGCTCAGGCCGCCAGCCAGCGATGGCGCCGCCTGAAGCAGACCCTCCACAGCCGGAGCCAGGCCAGAAAGCAGCGAGGTCAAGGCCTGCAGAATCTCCGGCGGCACCCAGGAGGACAGCCAATCCGGCAGGCGAAGGCCCTCGACGCCCGATGCGGCGCCCGTCAACACGCCGGCATTCGAAACCGCCCACACGGCAATCGCATGAAATGCCCAGGCTCCCAGCGACCAGAGCGCCAGCAGGCCAAACACGACAAACCAGCAGAATGCGTAAAACATGCTCGATTCCCCCTTGATGAACACCAAAGACTGCCAGTCTCGCGCGAATCGTCATTCGAACAAACCAGCGGCAGACAGACATAAACTTCTGCTTTTCCGATGTGAAGCAGCTATGCTCAACTGGACTGCGCTTGCTCGGCAGCAGCGACGGCGTGAAGGAGGAGATCCACGCCATCCGGTCGCGTCGCGGCGCACCACCCCCTGGTGATGCAGGTGGTTGCTGCGGCTCGCCCTTGAACGCGTCCTGATCAGCCCCGGTCAGGCAGCGTGGCGATGGGCCACCTTCGTGGAGATCGGCTCCTCTCCATCGACCAGCTCCCAATGGTGCCGCGCGGCCTCTACCACCCAGGTTTCGCCGTCGGCCAGGTGGCCATCGGCCCGCGCTGCGGCCAGGGACAGACGCAGCACCTTCCTTTGCAGCGCCGGATCCGAGATCTCGGCCATCAATGACGCCAAGGTGTTGTCATCGACGTTGCTGATGAGCGGCCCTGTTCCGTACCCGAAGGCGAGCAGTTCTTCGCACAGCGTATGAACGATGTGCGGCAGGAGCTGGGGCTCCAGCCCGAGTTCGCGCTCCGCACTCAATTTCTTGAGGACTTCGAACTCGGAACTGCAAACGTGACCGTCGGAGATTAGCACCAGCGCGACGATGCGCGCTGCGGCTTCTGGGCTGTTGTGAGGGTAGCTGCGCATAGTGGGTCCTTTGAAAAACGTGAGTCCGAGGTGACAGGCTGGGTTTCGGACTCAGTCGCCCTGGGCGGGATGCCGGCGGTCCGACTGGCGTAGCCGACGCTCGGCAGGAATCGGGATGGGCACGAGCGCCGGCGCTTGCTGTGGCACCCACTGAATGAGATCCTCCTTCAGCAAGTGCAGGCTCTGCTTGATCCGAGCAACGACGAGGGACGAAAAGCGCAAAGAAGGCTTCATGGCGGGTGGGCTCGGAAGTGATGACAGGCTGGAATATGACTCCGGTCCCACTTCGGAAGAAGCGGCATTTCCCAGATCCCAACTCAGGAAAATACGAACTCGCCGGAACATGATTCGCCCGGCGCAAAGCCGCATTCACGTCCTGTCCGGCCGGACCTCGCTGACCTTGGCAAGGCGGAAAGCCGGTCGGCGGCCTGGTAGTCCCACTGCTCGATCCGACAGCATCCTGGCGCCGCATCCGCGTCCCAGCGCAGACGGTTCACCGAGTTGAGCGAGCCATCACGCACTCGGGACGATACGGCAGCCTGCACGACCCACAGCGGACGCGCCAGGCCTAGCAGCGGTATGAGGTAGGGGAGGTGGATGTGACCGCCCATCACGAGGTCGGCGCCGGCTTCAGCCCAATGCTGCAGAGCGGCCGCATGCCCGCGCAGTCGGTTGGGCTCGTCCTCGGCACGCGTAACGGCTATAGGCCGGTCGATATGCTGCGCGGATACCTCACCGTCTTTGTGTCGCCAGGGTCGCGTAGTGTTGACGCACACCACCAGGATTTCCGGAGAGCGGTGCACGGGCTCGAGATCTATGCCGAACGCGGCGCTGTACCGGCCATACGGTCTGCGCAGGCGCGCCCACAGATCAAAGAGCGGGATGTCGTGGTTGCCTGGAATGGCCAGCAGCGGCGCCCCCAGCCGGTCCACGAACGCGCGTGCTGCGCGGAACTGGGGCGGACGAGCGCGCTGCGTGATGTCGCCTGACAGCACAACCAGATCAGAACGCTGCTGGTGGGCCAGCGCGCCCAGGGCTTCGACGACCGCACCCTGCTCGGTGCCGAAGTGCGTGTCGGAAATTTGCAGCAGGACGCTCAAGGCGCTGCCCCTTCGGCGTGGGACCGGGCGTCGATGACGACAGCGTCGCGCTGTGGCTTGAGCAGATACAGGGGTTTGGCGAGCACCCGGAAGTCGAGCGGCGCGCGCATCATCGTCACTTCGCCATCGAAGGCCACCTTGACCCCGCTGCGGCCCTGCGGCAGCGTCGGCCGCACCACCAGGTGCTCGAACTCGAAGCGATCCACGCCCGCGGCTTCACCCAGCCTGCCCATGGCGCCATGCAGCATCAGGCCGATCATCGACAGGGTTCCGATAGGCCGCAGCACGAGCGCGGCCATGCTGCCGTCGCCCGGCGTGCCGGCCAGGGTGTCTTCGGGCTCCGCGCCGAACTGCTGCAGCTGCAGGCGGTTGTTGCCCACAAAGAGCGTCAAGGTCTGCATGTCGCGCACCTTGCCACCCATCTCGATGTGCAATCGCAAACGGCGCTGCGCACGCAGCAGGGTTGCACAGGCGGCCACGAACGCCACCCAACGGCTGCGACCGAAACGGGCCTTGTAGGCTTCCCGGTCCTCCAGCAGGTCCGGATAAAGCCCAAGGCTGGCGTTGACAAGGAACACTCGGTCGTTGATGCCGGCCACTTGAACCGGTGCCGGAAACGAACGCAGCAGCTGGCTTACGGCATCGGCCGGATCTTCGGGTATGCCGTGTGTGCGGGCAAAGTAGTTGAACGTGCCCTGTGGCACCACACCCATGGCGCAGCCTGCAGCGTGTGCGGCCTGCGCCACGGTGTTGAGCGTGCCGTCGCCACCGACGGCGACCACGGCCGTGCGGGCGTCGATCGCCCTTGTCGCAGCATGGTGCGACACACGGGTCAACTCGGCGGGACTGCAGAACAGCAAATCACCTCGCCGTCCACCAGCCCGCAACGCGGCTTCGATCACTTCGCGCCTCGCCTGCGCATCGCGGCTGCCCGCTGCGGCATTGATGACGAACTGGAGCGGTGACGCGGGGTCGATCTCTGGGACAGTGGTCATGGGCCGAGACGCGTTCAGGTCTTTTCCCGCGTCAAACGTTCGGCAAAGGAAATGCCGATGGCAGAGAGCACGAAGGTGAAGTGGATGACAGCCACCATCGTCACGATCTGGATATTCTCAAAGTTCAAATCGCCGCTCAGGTACGTCTTCAGGGCATGCACGCCTGATATCGAGATGATGGCGAACGCAAGCTTCAACTTGAGGTTGTAGGTGTTGACGTGGTCCAGCCAGTCGGGCTTTTTCATGTCCTTCTTGTCGAAGTGCCCCGTGGTCACGAAGAGCGACACACCGGCCAGCGCCACCACCCACACCAGCTGCGCCACCATCGTCATGTCCACCAGCTCGAGCACCTTGATGATCAGGTCGATCTTTTCAAGATCGCCGAACAGCAAGGTGCTCATCAGCTTGTAGGTCTCCAGCAGGAACTTGCCCAGGATGCCGAAGATGATCGCGACCAGACCCACATAGAAGAACAGCATGGTGAATCGCATGCCGTAGAGCAGCGATCCGACCCCTGAGAGTAGTTTTTCCATTCTTGATTACCGTGAAACAGAGCAAACGATGACATCGAACTGCGATCCGGCCGCAGCGTCGTGCGCCGCGCCGGCCAATTTGCCTAGACGGCTGAGACAGACCGGGGCGGACGATCTCAATCGTGGCGCAGCAGGTCACCGAAGACGGTGTGCTCGCCCTCCTTGCGATCGGCGCCGGGTGCGTCGTACAGGACGAGCCAGCGCGCCTTGCCGCCCGACAGCGTCGGCGGCAGGTCGCAGATCGCCTCGGCGCGGTTGGTGCCGCGTCCGTGCGGCAGAGGCACCGACTCGGTCAAGGCCGACTCGAAGCGCACCGGCTCGCGGTTGGCGGCCAGCAAGGGCCGGGCAGCAGGCCACTTGTAGACGCGGATGTCGCCGTCCAGCACCATCGTCGGGCCGGCCAGGATGTAGAGGTCATCGCCGGAGAAGTGCAGGTCCCGCACGCCCAGGCCGTCGAGCTGCAGGAAGTGCTTTCGGATCAGCGTGCCGCTGTCGTTGAGGGGTACCAAGCGCAGCTGGTCACCGCGCGCCTCCACCGCGATCTCGAGCAGCGCCGACCAGCCGCGCAGCACCGGGCCGCGCAGGCCCAGCAGCAGCCGGCGGCCGTCCACGGCCAGGCCTTCGATGTCGAAGCCGTTGTCCTTGCCCGGGATCGCCATGTAGGGCCCGAAGTGCGGGTCATCAGCCAATGCACGGGTGAGCAGGTTGGTTTGCGCATCGCCCTTCAAGCGCAGCGCCCGCCGGCCGTCCTGGGCCCGTCGCACCAGGCAGGGCTCGCCCTTGGCGTCGGGCTCGATGGGCAGGCAGGCCAGCAGACGCCGATTGCCGTCGAGCGCCACCTTTGCGAGCCGCTTGGCGTTTTCAGCGTGGTTCCGGTCCGGTTTGGCGCTCTTGCGCTTGAGCCCATGCGAGCCCACCACCCAGAGGAAGCCGTCGGCCACGGCCATGCCTTCCAGGTCGGCCTCTTCCTCAGCCGTACCGGGCAGGTCCAGCAGATCGGCGAGCGGGAAGTCGCGCACCTCGCCGAAGCGCAAGGCCTCACTCCCGACGGGGTCGAGCCGGCGCAGGCGGTCCAGGCCGCAGGCTTCGTCGCCCGCCACCCACAGCCAGTCGCCGGTGAAGGCCGCACCGGACAGGTTGGATTGAACCAGGGTGTGAGGAGCGAACTCCAGGCGGACGGCATTGGCGGTGCGGGTGTTGGGCATGGGGGGCTTCTCCAGTGGGTGGCGTGTCACGAACGGCCTGCGCAACGCAGCTCGTTCAGGCCGCGCCCGCCAAACCCCGGAGTCTGCTGCCAAAACCTCTTCTTTTGTTCAGGTTTCTCCGATGTTGAAGTTCTCTAAATGCTGCTTCCTCCGAACCGGCAACGAGTCGACATTCGAAACCGCCCTCAACCGATGGAGACCGGTGATGCAAGTGCTTTTCAAGTCCCGCCATCCTCAAGCCACCGAACTGCGCGACCTGACCGAGCGCCGTGTGCGCTTTGTCCTGCGGCGAATCGGCTGGCTGGTGCCGCGTGTCGAGGTGCAAATGTCCGACGTGAACGGCCCCCGAGGCGGCATCCACAAGCACTGCCAGGTGGAACTCAAGACGGATCTGGCCGGGACGTTGGTGGTCTCCGCCGTGGCGAGCGACTGGCGTACCGCATTGAACAAGGCGCTGGCGCGGGCCGCACGGTTCCTGATGCGCGCGTTGGACCGGGGCAATGACTCCCGGCGTGTGCGCCAGCGCGGCAGCGCAGTTCCCTTGGTGGCCCTGCCCGGCGTTGCCGGCCCGGACGCCCCGACCGGCAAGCCGAGAACCGAGATGCAGTGATCTGACCCCTTAGCCAGCGCAAGCCGATGGAGCGCTCGGCCGCGATGACGCCGACGCCGGCCCGCGACGGGGCTGCCCGATCGCAGCCTCAGTTCGTTGACTCCGACTACGACCACGGCCGAAGCCCGCAGGGCCACCACAAGAAGTCCTGGCTGAGCAACATCTTCGATTGACCCACGATTGAAAGCACCCAAACGGAGATCAACATGCGCACCTATCCCGCGAACAGCCCGCAAGCGGCCGCCCGCATCGTTGCGTTGACGGTGGTGGCCGACGGTGACATCGGCGATGCAGAGATCGAATGGCTCGACCGCCTGGCAGTACATGAGCAGCTGGGACTGGCGCGGCGTGAGTTGCATGCGCTGCTGGACACCTTCTGCGAGGACTTGTTGTCGAGCGACCAATTGAAGTGGGCTGACGTCTGCCCCGTGGACGAACGCACGCTGGCGGACCTGATGGGCGAGATTCAAGACCCCGCGCTGCGGCTGAAGCTGTTGCGCTTGTGTGTCGAGCTTGCCGAGGTCGACGCACATGTCGACCAGGGCGAATCGATCGTTCTCATCGCTGCGGTTGAGCACTGGGGCCTGCACCATGAGATGTTTCGGTAATCGTCTGAGACCTGAACGTTTCGCCTCGGTCGTCGGTGGCCGAGTCGTCAACGACACCCGCCGCTCCGAGCAGCGCGTCGCGAAGCAGCCGCCAGCGATTGAGTACGCGGAAACAGCCTGTGCTCGACTGGCCCGATGGCGGCGCCTGCACGCACTTGCTGGCCAGCGCAGGCCGCGTGGTGTACCGGCACAGCTGTGCCAGTCGCTTGCGGTCGGGGGCTGGGCGGCTCACCACAGCACCCCGACTGAAGCCGTCGATGTCGGCGCACAGGGCTTGCCGCGGTGCGGTGTCGCGTGGCATCGTCCCGCTGAAGATCACCACCGTGTGACCCGCGCGCGGCCGAAGGCGATGCGGTGCGTGACGACCACCGTCTGCACCGGCCGCAGAGTGCGTGCCCTGTCCCATCGGCAGCGTCAGGCCTCAGACCTCGGCTGCAAGAGCGCAGATCCGGTGCAGTGTCGTCAATACGGTCGCGGTGCTTTGCACCGCGCCCCGGCGCTGCAGGTCGCGATACCGGTCATCGACCGAGGAATCGTCGGCACGGCAGGACCAGCCTTGGGTCCTTGACGCCATCACGGCGTTCGCAGATTGGCGAACGGCCAGATGTCCCACCGTAGCTCACTTCAACAAAAAAGGCGGTCATGCAATCCATTGGTTCTCCACTCATGTGGTCCTTGTTCGCGGCGTTCGTGCTCGTTGCGCTGCTCGTTGACTTCTTCGCGATGAGCAAGCAGGGTGCGCACCGCGTCAGCACCCGCGAGGCTGCCATCTGGTCGCTCGTCTGGGTTGGCGTGTCTTTCGTCTTCATGGGCTGGCTGTGGTGGTACCTCGGTGGTGCCGGCACGGATGAGGCCGCACGCTCGCTGGCCAATGGCAAGTCGCTGGAGTTTCTGACCGGCTATCTGATCGAGAAGGCGCTCGCGGTGGACAACATCTTCGTGTTCCTGATGTTGTTCACCTACTTCGCCGTGCCGGCCGAGTTCCAAAAGCGCGTACTCATGATCGGCATTTTGGGTGCGCTCGTGCTGCGTGCGGTTATGATCCTGGTGGGCGCCTGGCTGATCGCGCAGTTCCACTGTATCCTGTATGTGTTCGGCGTCTTCCTGCTGTTCACTGGCGTCAAGATGTGGTGGGCCGCGGGCCAGGAGCCCGACCTGGACAAAAACCCCGCACTGAAGTGGATCCGCAGCCGCTTCAAGATCGCGCCCGACTATGACGGCGAAAAGTTCTTCACCGTGGTGGGCGGCGTCAAGATGGCCACGCCGCTGCTGGTGGTGATCCTACTCATCGGCATCGTCGACATCGTGTTCGCCGTTGACTCGATCCCGGCCATCTTCGCGATCACGACCGACCCCTTCATCGTGCTCACCTCCAACGTGTTCGCCATCCTAGGTCTGCGCGCGATGTATTTTCTGCTGGCCAACATGCACGAGCGCTTCCACCTGCTCAGCTACGGTCTGGCGATCGTCCTGGTGTTCATCGGCGCGAAGATGCTGCTGATCGACGTCTACAAGATTCCGGTGGTGTTTTCGCTCGGCTTCACTGCGGTCACTCTGGCCGTGACGATGATCTTGTCTCTCAAGATCCCGCCCAAGGGCACGCCTGGCGGCGCCTATCCGTTCGGTGCAAAGAAGCAGGACGAGCGACCATAGGAAATCCAAACGAGCCCGTCAGGGTCGAAACACGGCCAAGACCCGCCTGAAGTGCCTCCATGCGGGCGACCCAGGCTCCGCACTTTGCGGTGTCGGCAGTTCCTGGATCGGCACACAGGGTGTTCGCGCGGCGCGTCGGTGCCCTGCGCTTTACGCTGTGTGCTGCGCCGCACTACATCGAGCAGCAGGGGTTGCCGGAAACGGCCGAGGACGTGGCCCGCCACCATCAGATCGGGTTCGTGCTTGCGTCAACCGGAAGGGTGCGGCCCGTGACACTGCTGCGTGACGGCCGCAAGGTGGAGAGTGATGTGCCGGCGCGCTTTGTCACGACCGACAACGCAACAGCGTTGAGCGCGGGCCTGGACGGGATGGGCATCATCGTGCTTGCGGAGTTTGTCGCCTGCCACTACCTGACCAGCGGCGCCCTGTCGCTTGTAGCTGAAATTTGGGGCCATCCTCAATCCGATCCAGTTTGCATCTCTTCCGTCGCATCGCGGACGTTCGAAACTTGACGAAAGATGTGCGAGGTGGAGCAGGCGCACGCCGCTGGGAGCGCTACACCAGGACGCGACCCGCATGAGTCGTTGGTCGCGGACTGATCTCGTCGCCGCGAAGCGGCCCGTTGAGAGCGAACATAGATACCGACAAGGAGGGTGCCCGGCTCACCTGGTGAGCTACCTCTTCGAGGAAAATGCTCGCCATGACTACAGACCCGGCATCTGCTTGCGGCAGCGACATACCAGAGCCTGGTGCCATTCCTCCATCGACGGCGCCCGACCACTTCAACATCGCTTGCCGCGGATTCGCCGAGGAGGATGTGGCCCGCAGGATTGGAAACGCCGTCGGTGATTGGGTCCGGGGATTTGGACACCGGTTCGACCTCAGTCGCCTGGACGGCGTGACAGTTGCGTTCGACTACGCACAGGCCCTCGCCGAGCTCGATCGCGGCTACGAGACGACATTCCGCCTGACACCTTCAGACGGCCATGCGATCGGCGTCGCCATGACGCCAACCTCGGCAACCTGGCTGGGCGAGACCATCGCGGACGATATCGTGGCGGCTGGTGGCTTGCACTTTTCCCGCGACGACCACGGGCAAGTGCGCGTGGACATCCCCACATCCCCTTCACGCACGAAACGATGCCTGAAGGCTGAGAGCCCGACGACGGCGCCTAATTTCCTCGGCGAGAGTAGCTGTGCTTTGGCTAGCCGAGAGTGGTTCATGCTGACGCTCGCCGAGGTGGCATCGAACTCACCCAACGGGTCGAGAGTGCACTTTGACGGTCCGCTCTGCGGACATGGGGAATCACTGCCCTCGTAAATGGGACCAGCTTCGCTACGCTGAAGCGATCTTTCGAAGTTGTCGAGCAGATCCGAATCGTGCTCCAGGCGGTCGCGAACGAACCCTCTGGGGTTGCCGAACCGGCGGGTGCGTCAAGGGAAGTTCTGGAGCTTTGTAGGGCTGTAGGGCTCGAATCCGGGTCGTGCGCCGCGCGGCATGGCTGTCAGGCGATTGCGGCTTGGTTGGAACGGCTCGCCGGCTTGACCTTGAGCCTCACTTCGACGCGCGCCCCCAAGCGATTGATGATGCCGACCAGCCGATCAAGCGTGAAGCGCGCCAGGTCTGCATTGCGGATGCGGGAAAAATCCGCAGCCGCGATGCCGGTGCGTGCGTGCGCTTCACGCACCGTCAGCCCGTCATGGTCGAGCTGCTTGATGATCTCGGCTGCAAGCAGCGCCTTGAACTGTTTCACATCGGCGTCCTCTTGACCCAGGTCGCGGTAGACGTTGCCGCTGCCCCGAATGACTTCGAGCGGTTCCTGTTTCATCGCAACAACTCCTTCAACCGTTTCACCCGGGCAGCGATCAGCTCGATCTCGTGCTTGGGAGTCTTGATCCCTTGGGTCGACTTCTTCTGGAACGCGTGCACGACCCAAAGCTCCGCGCCAATCTGAACTGCGTACACAACCCTGAAGGCGTTGCCACGGTAGGGCAGGGCAATTTCCATCACGCCGGACCCCAGTCCCTTCAGCGGCTTGGCGATGTCCGCCTTGCCGCCTTCGGCCGCGATGGTCAATGCTGTCAGGCAGATTGCCTGCGCTCCCTCGGGAAAGATCTCAAATTCCTTTCGGGCAGCACTGACCCACGAGATTGGGCGCGTTGTTCTTGTCACCTGATACTCCCACCGCAGATGTTGTCATATTTGACAACTTAAGGCAAGCCCATTCGTTGTAGCCCGGCAGCGCCTGCTGCGCCGCCAAGGCGACCGAGGTTGGAACGCCGGTTGCGCCTGCAAGCCTCGCTCGGTCTGCGAAGCTCGAACCCGACCCGCGCAATTCGGTCGCCGGCCCGCGGCGCCGGCCGGCGCGAAACCGCCAGCAATTGCTCGCAACCGTCGGGCGGCCTGAGTCTCAGCACGTCGCGGGATCATTGACCGCTGAACGCGCCGCGACCCATCTGAACCTGGGCATGCGCGTGTCGCAACGAGGCATGGCCAACGCCCGACCACTCCACCTGGAGACGGCAGTCAACCGTCGCCCAACCAAGGCGCGTCGCGCTGCGCCAATCCGGCGAGTCCCAGCACGCGCATCGCGGCGTTCGGGTCATCGCCATCCCGGTTGACGATGCAGCGGCAGTTGCCCTTCAAGAAATCGTCCAGATGCAAGCCGTCGACGAACGATTGCAGTCGATCCATGGCCTCCAGCTTTTCGATGTGCAGGCTCGTGGGCGTGCCAGCGATGTCCGAAACCACGTACTGATACGGCCTCAGGTCGATGACCACGGTTCTGATCTGACGCAGTCGCCGGCGCAGGTCGGTGAGCGCTGCCCCAAGACATGCCTGGCCGGCGCCCGCGGGTGCTCCGCTCCTGCGCTCCCACAACCACACGAACGCCAAGTCGCCTGCCTCGACGAGCGCTTCGGCATCCGGATGTTGTTCAAGGAAGGCGCTAACCTGCAGTAGATCGACATCGGCGAGATAGTCTGCCGCTGTCATGAGATCCCACTTCCCTCCGACTGGCATGCCCCCGGTTCGCTCAAAGCAATACGCCATGCCGTAGGCGACCGCGTCCGGCAACTCGCTCGAACCGACCTCGCGCAATTCCGCGCACCACTCGTAGGCGCGAACATGCGTTTCCTCTTCGTCCGGATACCGCATCAGGTCGATGCTCACGCCGCCGAAACCTGTTTGAATGACGTGACGAGCGAGGGCACTCCCCGAGTCCTTGGGCGCGCGCCTTTGCGGATCCCACAAGCGATAGCCGTTCCCCGCGAAGTCCACGGTGAAGAACGAGCGGATTGTTCGCTCGCCCACCCTGGACTTCAGGACCGCCATCAGGGCGTCGGCCAAGGCGGCGCGATCGCGCGATCAACCGGGTCGTTGATCTGATGCGCGCGAGTTTGCTGGTCAACACCGGGGCCATCCATCGGTAACGGCGCACCGGTCCGCACGCCGTCTTCGATTTCGTCCTGGTATCCGAAGACCTCGAACAGCAGCCTGGGGATGGCCCGAAAGCACAGCGCGTGATGGGCCACCGATTCGACGAGCCCACGGGGGCCGGCCCCGGTTACCAGCGGGCTGCCGAGCAGGTGCATGAAAGTGCTGTCGGGATGCTCGAGAGCAGCCGGGCGTCGAATGTCGGCGTCCGGCCCCGCTGATAATCGCAGCAGTTCCTCGAGGAACTGACGCACCGAGGTCACGCCCATGTCCAACTGGGGACCACACACGTCGACGTATCGCTGCCCGAGATCGTCCTGGTCCAGCCAGGTCGCATAGACGGTGGTCAGTCTGTCGCGCATCGCGGGTTCGATCATGCCGACTCCATTGTCGTGTGCCAGGCACGGTCGATGGCGACCTGCCTCAAGGCCCAGTCTAGCGCCGCGAACGGCGCTGCAGTTGGGCCAGGCAGCGGGTACGCCCACTGAGGCACTCGAACGCCCGGCCGTCGCGAGTTCATCGAAATTCAACGTGCGCTCTTCGGACGCGAAACGGCGCCGCCCATCGGAACTGAAGTGCGGTGCCAGAATCGATTGCCGACCTTCGCCAGCCGCAGCAAACTCGCGGCGGGCTGGCGAAATCTCGGTCAGACCTCTATTTGCTCAGTAATATCGAGCGCATCGTGGACGTCCACACCCAGATAGCGGACTGTGCTTTCAAGTTTGCTGTGGCCGAGCAGCAGTTGAACGGCGCGCAGGTTTTTGGTCTTCTGATAGATCAGCGCGGCCTTGGTCCGGCGCATGGAATGCGTGCCGTATGCCGTCCAGTCGAGACCGATTTCGCGTAGCCAGCCTCGCAGCATGCGGGCGTACTGCCGCGTGCAGATGTGAGGGGACTTGTGAGTCCGGCTGGGGAACAACGGATCATCCGAGGTCAACCGCGCTTCGCGGATCCAGGTCTCCACCGCCGAGCGCGTTGCCGGTGTGATCTCGAACTGCACCGGTCGCCCCGTCTTGTGCTGGGTGATGATCGCGCGCGGCGCGATTTGGCCACTGTGTTGAATGTCGCGCACTCTCAATGCGACGAGATCGCACCCGCGCAGCTTGCTGTCGATGCCCAGGATCAGCAGTACGAGATCGCGCGTACGGTGCTCTTGCTGCATGCGAGCCCGCATCGCCCAGACGTCCTTGGGTTTAAAAGGTGCCTTCTGGCCAACGAGTTTGCCCCTGTCCCAAGGCACTCTTTTTTGCCGACGTTCAGTTGAAGAGGTTTCCATGATCGATCTCCACTGAAAGTGGCGGCACGGCACCGCCGCCGTGGTGCCAGCGCGCTTCGGGCTGTATGTCCATCTTTGACAATCATTGATAGAATTGGAAGCTATTTCAAGGAGGCCGCCGGTGGGTATGAATGTCAATC
>JANNNE010000180.1:0-16437 GCA_031398385.1 Ideonella sp. | reverse complement strand
CTGGGCCTTCGATGAGCGCGGTGATGGCCAGAGCGCTGCGGCGGGGTGCCCTGTGGAGTGAAGTAAAGGAGGAGGGGACGTTCGATCTTGGATCGAGCGCTCGGTGTGATTCGGCCCCGGGGGACATGAACGGAACAGGGCTCCCTGCCGCAGCGCTCCCGCTGCGCCCGACGCATGCGGCGGAGCCGACCCGATCGACCGCAACTGGCCGAAAGCTCATCCACGCCGTCATGAACCCAAGGTCAGTGAATCACCGCATTGCTGACACTCGGCCCGAGTGTCACTGGGCCCCGACGGAAAGCTCGAACCTCGCCCCGGGTTCACCGCCTCAAAGCCTCAAAGCGTGAACGCGTAGTCGATGATCAACGGCGCGTGGTCCGAGAAGCGCTGTTCCTTGAAAACCGATACATCCTTGGCGAATCCGGCGACGCCGGGCGTGGCCAACTGATAGTCGAGCCGCCATCCGACATTGTTGGCCCAGGCCTGGCCGCGGTTGCTCCACCAGGTGTAGGCCTCGCCGCCGTCGTGCGGGCGCAAGGTGCGGTGCACGTCAACCAGGCCCAGCTCGTCGATCGCCCGTGTCATCCAGGCTCGTTCCTCAGGGAGGAAACCGCTGTTCTTCTGGTTGCTGCGCCAGTTTTTCAGATCGATCTGCTGGTGGGCGATGTTGATGTCGCCCATCAGGATGAACTCACGTTCGGCGCGCAGCTTTTGCAGGTGCGGGAACATTGCCGCAAGGAAGCGGAACTTCGCCTGCTGACGCTCTTCGCCGCTCGATCCGCTGGGGAAATAGCAGTTGATGATGCTCAGGCGTGGCAGCGTCTTGCGTCCGGGGTGATCGAAGCGTGCCTCGACGTAGCGGCCTTCGTCGTCGAACTCGGGATGGCCGAACCCGACGTTGACATCGTCGGGCCTGGTGCGGCTGTACAGGCCGACGCCGGAATAGCCTTTCTTCTGTGCGCAGTGGAAGTGCCCCTGCATGCCGGCGATCTGCTCGAACCGGCCTTCCAGGTCGCCGGCCTGGGCCTTTAGTTCCTGCACCCCCATACAATCGATTCGCATGCTTTCGGCCCAGGGCAACAGGCCCTTGTTGGCGGCCGACCGGATGCCATTCAGATTCAACGAAACAAGACGGAACACGCAGATGCCCTTGGAAAACCCGGCCGATCAGTCGTCGTCTTCGGCCGGGGCCAACGCGCTGGCGCTGGACTTCGTCCGTTTCTCGGTCGACGCCGGGGTGCTGAGATTCGGGGAGTTCAAGACCAAGGCCGGACGGTTGTCGCCGTACTTTTTCAATGCCGGTCTGTTCGACGACGGCGCCAAGATGGGCCGCCTGGCCGAATTCTACGCAGCGCGCCTGATCGCCTCCGGTCTGGCGTTCGACATGATCTTCGGGCCGGCCTACAAGGGCATCACGCTGGCTTCGAGCGTGGCGATCGAACTGGCCCGGCGTGGCCGCAACCTGCCGTTTGCCTTCAACCGCAAGGAGGCCAAGGACCACGGTGAAGGCGGGGTGCTGGTCGGCGCACCACTGCGCGGCCGGGTACTGATCCTGGACGACGTCATTTCGGCCGGCACTTCGGTGCGCGAGTCGATCGCGCTGATCCGGGCCGCCGGTGCCGAACCCTGCGGGGTCGGCATCGCGCTGGACCGGCAGGAGAAGGCCGGCGAAGGGGGGGTCGATTCGCCGTTGTCGGCGGTGCAGCAGGTGCAGCGTGAACTCGGTCTGCCGGTGGTTGCCGTGGCCACTCTGGCCGATCTGCTGGACTATCTGGAGCAGCAGTCGGATCCGCAACAGGCGGCATTTCTGCCAGCTGTTTCGGCGTATCGGAGCCGCTACGGGGCGTAAGAATCGGTGGGTCTCCTGAATTGCGTCTGCGCCATGTTGCGAATCCTGATCTACGGCGGCCTGCTCGCGCTGTTGGCCCAATCTGCCTCAGCGTCGATCTACAGCTGCACCGACAAGAACGGTCGCCGGCACACGTCGGACCGGCCGATCGCCGATTGCCTGAATCAGCAGCAGCGCATACTGAAGCCCGATGGCAGCTTGAAGACCCTTCTTCCGGCTGCGATGTCGCCGCAGGAACGCAGCGCTGCCGAGGATCGCGAGCGCGAAGCCGAGCGTGATCGGATGGCCGAGCTGGAGCGCATCAAGCGGGAGCGCATGCTGCTGCGCCGCTACCCGAATCCCGATTCGCACCAGGCGGCCCGGGTCGAGGCGCTGCGATTGGTCAATACCTCGCTCGAGACTACCCGCAAACGGGTCGAGGCCTTGCAGAATGAACGCAAGCGACTGGCTGCGGAGGCCGCCCGCCAGGGCAGCGGCGCGCTGCCGGCCGACCTGAAGAAGAAGCTTGATGCCAATGAAGCGATGCAGAAGGCGCAGCAGTCGTTGGTGCAGAACCAGACCGTCGAAGCAGACCGGATCAATCGACGCTATGACGAGGAGGTCAGGCGCCTGACGCCATTGTGGAAAGGCGCTGCGCCGAGCCTGTCGCCGACCAACGGCGATCCGCGCTGACGATCGGCGGCTGACGGCCTGTCAGCCGAGCCGGGCCTTCAGCAGCTGGTTGACCTGGCCCGGATTGGCCTTGCCTTTGCTGGCCTTCATGATCTGGCCGACCAGCGCGTTGAAGGCCTTGTCCTTGCCGCTGCGGTATTCGTCGACCGATTTCTGGTTGTTGGCCATCACCTCGTCGATGATGCGCTCCAGTTCGCTGCTGTCGTTCATCTGGCGCAAACCGAGCGCCTCGACCAATTCATCGACACCACGTCGATCGCCTTGCCACATCGCATCGAAAATCTGCCGCGCGCCGCTGTTCGACAGCGTGCCATCGGAGATGCGGGTGATCAGAGCGGCCAGCATGTCGGTGCCGACGGGGCTGGCTTCGATGCCACGTGTCTCTGCGTTCAGGCGGCGCGAGACCTCGCCCATCAACCAGTTGGCCGCCAGTTTCGGTGCGCCACTGACCTTGGCGACGGTTTCGAAATAAGCGCCCATCGCCTTGCTCTGGGTCATCATCGCTGCGTCTGCCGCGGGCAATGAATAGTCGCGCTGGAAGCGCTCGGCCATGGCGGCCGGCAATTCGGGCATCGATTGGCGGACCTCGTCGATCCACGCATCCGCAATCACCAGCGGTGGCAGATCCGGATCGGGGAAATAGCGGTAATCGTGCGCGTCTTCCTTGGTCCGCATGGCGCGGGTTTCGCCGCTGTCCGGGTTGAACAACACCGTCGCCTGCTGAATCGCTCCGCCGTCCTCGATCAGGTCGATCTGCCACTGGATCTCGTAGTCGATGGCCTGCTGCAGGAAACGGAAGCTGTTCAGGTTCTTGATCTCGCGCCGCGTGCCCAGCGGCTCGCCGGGTTTGCGAACCGATACGTTGGCGTCGCAGCGGAAACTGCCCTCCTGCATGTTGCCGTCGCAGATGCCGAGCCAGACCACCAGCGCGTGCAGCGCCTTCGCATATTCGGCCGCCTCGATGCTCGAGCGCATGTCGGGTTCGGTGACGATCTCGAGCAGCGGCGTGCCGGCGCGGTTCAGGTCGATGCCGGTCTGCCCGGCATAGTCTTCGTGCAGCGACTTGCCGGCATCTTCTTCGAGGTGGGCGCGGGTCAGATTGACACGATGCGCCTGGTCACCAACGAAGAAATCGATGGCCCCGCCTTGCACCACCGGCGTTTCGTATTGACTGATCTGGTAGCCCTTCGGCAGATCGGGATAGAAGTAGTTCTTGCGCGCGAAGATCGACTGGTTGGCGACCTTCGCCCCCACCGCCAGTCCGAAACGAATCGCCCGCTCGACGGCGCCGCGGTTCATCACCGGCAAGGCACCCGGCAAGGCCAGATCGACCACCGAGGCCTGGGTATTCGGGTCGGCGCCGAAGCGGGTCGACGAGCCGCTGAAGATCTTCGACAGCGTCGACAACTGGGCGTGGGTTTCGAGGCCGATCACGACCTCGTAGCCGCGAATCAGTTTGACCGTGCTCATCGTGAACGCTCCGGCGCGCGCTGATGCCAGTCGGTCGCACGTTGGAAGGCATGGGCGCTGTGCAGCAACGTGGCCTCGTCGAAATAATTGCCGATCAATTGCAAGCCGACCGGCATGCCGTGTTCCCCGAAGCCGGCCGGCAGGCTCATGCCGGGCAGGCCTGCCAGGCTGGCGGGCAGCGTGAAGATGTCAGCCAGGTAGGTCTTGACCGGGTCGTCGCCCTGGCCGCCGATCGGCCAGGCCACGGTGGGTGCCACCGGCCCGGCGATCAGGTCGCAGTGCTTGAAACAGTCCTGGAAATCGTCGGCGATCATCCGGCGCAGCTTCTGAGCCTGCAGGTAGTAGGCATCGTAATAACCGTGCGACAACACGTAGGTGCCGATCATGATGCGTCGTTTGACCTCGGCACCGAAGCCTTCTGCGCGGCTTTTCTTGTACATGTCGAGCAGGTCGGTATATTGCTCGGCCCGGTGCCCGAAACGCACGCCATCGAATCGGCTCAGGTTGGAGCTGGCCTCAGCCGGCGCGATGATGTAGTAGACCGGGATCGACAACTCGGTGCGCGGCAGGCTCACATCGACCAGCGTCGCGCCGAGGGCTTCGAACTGCGCCAGCGCAGCGCGCACCACGCCTTCGACATCGGCTGCCAGCGCGGCCGGAAAAAACTCGGCCGGCAGGCCGATGCGCAAGCCGGCCAATGGCCGACGGGAGTCGGCGCCCGGGCGCGGCTGCGCCAGATCGGCCGCGTAGTCCTGCGCTTGCCGGTTGGCGCTGGTGGCGTCGCGCTCGTCGAAACCGCCCATCGCAGACAGCAGGATCGCGCAATCCTCGGCGCTGCGGGCCAGCGGGCCGGCCTGATCCAGGCTCGACGCGAACGCGATCATGCCGAAGCGCGAACACACGCCATACGTCGGCTTGATGCCGGTGATGCCGCAGAAGCTGGCCGGCTGGCGAATCGAGCCGCCGGTATCGGTGCCGGTGGCGGCGGGGATCATTCGGGCGGCCACCGCCGCGGCGGATCCGCCCGACGATCCGCCCGGAACCCGCATCGTGTCCCAGGGATTGCGCGCCACACCGTAAGCCGAATTTTCGTTCGCAGAGCCCATCGCGAATTCGTCGCAATTGAGCTTGCCCAGCGTCACCGCGCCGGCCTGCGCGAGGCGGCTGACGACAGTGGCATCGAACGGGCTGCGGTAGCCCTCGAGCATTTTCGAACCGGCGGTGGTGGGCAGATCCCGCGTAACAAAGATGTCCTTGTGTGCGAGCGGAATGCCCAGCAAGGCAGACGCGTCTCCGGCTGCGCGCCGGGTGTCGGCGGCGGCGGCCTGTGTGAGGGCATGTTCAGCGTCGACACACAGCCAGGCGCCCAGATCGGCTTGGGCGTCGAGACGCGCCAACAGATGCTGCACAGCCTCGACACTCGACACGGTGCCGGCGCCCAGCTGCCGGGCCAGTTCGCAGACACCCCAGTGATGCAGATCGGCAGGCGACGAGCCGCTCATTCGATCACCTTGGGCACCAAGAACAATCCATCCTCGACCGCCGGTGCGCTGAGCTGGTTGCGTTCGCGGTCGTTGCATTCGGTGACGATGTCGTCGCGCAGCCGCAACTCGACTGCGCTGATCGCCGACAGCGGCGTATACAAAGGCGCCACGCCGCGGGTGTCGACCACGCTCATCTGGTCGACGATCGAAAAGAAGCCGTTCAACTGGGTCAACATCGAGGCTTGTTCGGGTTCTTTCAGTTCCAGCCTCGCCAGGTGGGCAATCCGGCTGACATCTTGCCTTGTCAAAGCCATCTCATCGGTGCTCGCAGAGGGTGCCGCAAGCGGGGTTGCGGCATGGTAGTTCAGGGGGGATCGGTTATTATCCTCGGTTATCCATATAACTTTCGACCGCATTCCTCACCCGGCTGCGGTCGGTCTTCGCGGGGCCTCGTCACCATGTTGATCCGGCCCCATCGTCGTCACTCCAACGGAATCCGCGTTTTCGCAGCGCTTGAACAGCCTCCAGTGGCCGCAAGCACGATCAGTCATGTTTGGCGCTGCCGAATACCACCCCATTGAACATGTTCGGATCTTTTCGTCGCTACTTCTCGACGGACCTCGCCATCGACCTTGGAACTGCTAACACGTTGATCTACGTGCGCGGCAAGGGAATCGTGCTCGACGAGCCGTCTGTCGTTTCGATCCGCCATGAAGGCGGCCCCAACGGCAAGAAAACCATCCAGGCCGTCGGCAAGGAAGCCAAGGCCATGCTGGGCAAGGTGCCCGGCAACATCGAGGCGATTCGGCCGATGAAGGACGGCGTGATTGCCGACTTCACGGTCACCGAGCAGATGCTCAAGCAGTTCATCAAGATGGTGCATCCGCGTTCGGTGCTGCGCCCGAGCCCGCGAATCATCATCTGTGTGCCCTGCGGTTCGACCCAGGTCGAGCGCCGCGCGATCCGGGAATCGGCGCTGGGCGCCGGTGCCAGCGAGGTCTACCTGATCGAGGAGCCGATGGCCGCGGCAATCGGCGCCGGCCTGCCCGTGTCTGAAGCCGAGGGTTCGATGGTGGTCGACATCGGTGGCGGCACCACCGAGGTCGGTGTGATCAGCCTGGGCGGCATGGTCTACAAGGGCAGCATCCGGGTCGGTGGCGACAAGTTCGACGAGTCGATCATCAACTACATCCGCCGCAACTACGGCATGTTGATCGGCGAGCCGACTGCCGAATCGATCAAGAAGAACATCGGCAGTGCGTTCCCAGGCTCCGAGGTCAAGGAGATCGAGGTCAAGGGCCGCAACCTGAGCGAAGGCGTGCCGCGTTCGTTCACGATCAGCAGCAACGAGATCCTGGAAGCCCTGACCGATCCGCTGAACCAGATGGTGTCGGCGGTCAAGAATGCGCTGGAGCAGACACCGCCGGAGCTCGGCGCCGACATTGCCGAACGCGGCATGATGTTGACCGGCGGAGGCGCCCTGCTGCGCGATCTGGATCGTCTGTTGGCCGAGGAAACCGGTTTGCCGGTGTTGGTGGCAGAAGATCCGCTGACCTGCGTGGTTCGCGGCTGCGGCATGGCATTGGAGCGCATGGAACGTCTCGGCTCCATCTTCACATCGGAGTGACGCGGCACGGGGACAGGTAGTCGTGCTTGCGCTCACTGCCTGACTACCCGTTGCGCTGATCGACCGGTCCTGATTGACCTGCAGTGGCTACTTCGCTGGGCTTGCTCGACCGAACCCCCCCGCCGTTTTTTCGGCAGGGTACGTCGGCGCTGACCAAACTCAGCCTGTTTTCGGCCCTGGCCGTCTTCCTGATGGTGGCCGATGTTCGGTTCAAGGTGACCCAGCCGCTGCGTTCGGTGATTGCCACCTTGCTGTTGCCGATTGAGCGCGGCCTGAGCGTGCCGGTCGATGGCCTGGGCGTCGGCCGTGAGTACCTGCTCGGTCTGCAGGCCGCGCTGAGCTCGGAAGCCACGGCCCGCAGGGACCTGGCCTTGTTGTCCGAGCGCGCCAGTCGCGCCGAGCAGCTGACCCTCGAAAACGACCGTCTGCGCGCGCTGCTCGAACTGCGTCCGGCGCTGGTCGTCAAGTCGCAGGCCGCGGAGATTCTTTACGAGGCCGCCGATCCTTTCTCGCGCAAGGTCATCATCGACCGCGGCAAGCAGCAGGGCGTGGTCGCCGGCTCGCCGGTGATCAACGAGACCGGGGTGCTTGGTCAGGTGACCCGGGTATACCCGCTGAGTGCGGAGGTCACCCTGCTGACCGACAAGGACGCGGCAATTCCGGTTTTGAATACCCGCACTCAGTCGCGCAGTGCCGCATTTGGCGGGCTCGGTGCGATCGGCGGCGAGGGCCTGGAACTGCGCTTCATGGCGGGCAATGCCGACGTGCAGGTGGGTGATACCTTGACCACGTCGGGGGTGGACGGCGTCTATCCGCCAGGGCTTGCGGTGGCAACGGTGTCGAAGGTCGAACGGGTGGCCGACTCGGGGTTTGCCCGAATCAGCCTGAAGCCGCTGGCGTCGGCTGACGCGGTGCGGCATGTTCTGGTGCTGGAGCCGATCCAGACCCAGTTGCCGGCGCGCCCGATTCCGCTGACCGACGATCCGGCGCCCGCCGATGCCAAGGAAAAGGCCAGGAAGGGCAGCCGACCATGAGCGACATCCGTCACAGCTTGAACAGGCCGGTGCGCTGAGATGTCCAGGGTCAGCCAACAGTTGCTGCTGCCGGCGAATCCGGTCTTCATCGGGTTCACGCTGTTTGCCGCACTGGCGCTCGATCTGGTCCAGCTCGGCCGCAGCGCGGCGATTCCCGACATGCTGGCGCTGACGCTGGTGTTCTGGAACGTCCATCAACCGCGCCGCATCGGCGTCGGCACCGCCTTCATGTTCGGTTTGCTGATCGATGTGCATGACGGCGCGCTGCTCGGACAACACGCCCTGGCCTATACCCTGTTGAGTTATTTTGCGATCAGCATGCACCGTCGCCTGTTGTGGTTTGGCGTTCCGGCGCAGATGATCCAGGTTCTGCCCTTGTTCATGCTGGCGCACGCGGTGTCCTTCGTGGTCCGGATGCTGGCAGGCGGCATGTGGCCGGGTTGGGCGCTGCTGGCGGCACCGGTCGGCGAGGCCTTGTTGTGGCCGGTCATCACCTGGTTGTTGCTGGCGCCGCAGCGCAGAACCCCGGATCCGGATAAGAATCGACCGTTGTGACTGAACTGAAAGACATCGAACTCGAGCTCGGGCGTTTTCGCGCGCGCTTGCTGGCGGCCGTCGCGTTCGTGCTGATCGGCTTCGGCCTGCTGACCGCGCGACTGATCTTTCTGCAGGTGCACAAGCACGACGAACTGGCGACCCGCGCCGACAACAACCGCATTGCCGTGGTGCCGATCGTGCCCAACCGCGGCCTGATCGTCGATCGAAACGGCATCGTGCTGGCGAACAACTACTCGGCCTTCACGCTGGAGATCACGCCGTCGAAGGCGGTCGATCTCGACGCGACCATCGATTCGCTGGCCGAGCTGGTCGAGATCCAGCCGCGTGACCGCAAGCGCTTCAAGCGGCTGGTCGACGAAAGCAAGAGTTTCGAGTCGCTGCCGATCCGCACCAAGCTCAGTGACGAAGAGGTGGCCCGCTTCACGGCGCAGCGGTTTCGTTTCCCGGCGGTCGAGATCAAGGCCCGGCTGTTCCGCAACTACCCGCTGGGTGAGGTCGGCAGTCACCTGATCGGCTACATCGGCCGCAACAACCGCGCCGAGAAGGAAGACCTCGAAGAATCCGAGGACCAGGCCAACTATCGCGGCACCGACTACATCGGCAAGCTCGGCGTCGAGCAGAGCTATGAACGTGAGCTGCACGGCACCACTGGCTTCGAGGAGGTCGAGACCAGCGCCGGCGGCCGGGCGGTGCGACGCCTGAAGAGCAACCCGGCCACGCCCGGCAATACGCTGGTGATGTCGATCGACATCCGGCTGCAGGCGATGGTCGAGGAGATGTTCGGCGACCGGCGCGGCGCGCTGGTGGCGCTCGACCCGCGCAACGGCGAGGTGCTGGCCTTCGTCAGCAAGCCCACGTTCGACCCCAACCTGTTCGTCGACGGCATCGATGTCGAATCCTGGCGCGAACTGAACGAATCCATCGACAAACCCTTGCTCAACCGCGCGCTGCGCGGTACCTATCCGCCGGGGTCGACCTTCAAGCCCTTCATGGCGATGGCCGCGTTGAAAACCGGCAAGCGTGGACCCAACCAGGTTATCTTCGACGGAGGCACCTTCCAGTTCGGCAACCACACCTTCCGTAGCCACGGCGACGGTGGGCTGGGCCCGGTCGACATGGTTCGCAGCATCGTCAAGTCGAGCAACGTCTACTACTACTCGCTGGCCAACGAGATGGGTGTGGACCTGATGCACGATCAGCTCGAGCCGTTCGGCTTCGGCCGCAAGACCGGTATCGACCTGCAAAGCGAGGTGACCGGCCTGCTGCCGTCGACCGCCTGGAAGCGGCGCGCCTACAAGCGGCCCGAGCAGAAGAAGTGGTATGCCGGGGAAACCATCTCGCTCGGCATCGGCCAGGGCTACAACAATTTCACGATGCTGCAGCTGGCCAGTGCAACGGCAACGCTGGTGTCGGGTGGGCAGCGTTTCAAGCCACGTCTGGTGCGGGAGATCGAGGATGTCGTGACGCGCGAGCGCCGCACGATTGCCAACGATGCGATGGAACCGCTCGCGTTGCAGCCCGGGCATGTGCAGCTGCTGCGGCGCGCGCTCTACGGCGTGACCCAGGACGGAACCTCGGCGCGTGTGTTCATGGGTGCCGCCTATCAGAGTGGCGGCAAGACCGGTACGGCGCAGGCGGTCGGGGTGCGCCAGAACGAGAAATACAACGCGGCCAAGCTAGAGGAACACAAGCGAGACCATTCCTTGTACATCGCCTTCGCACCGATCCAGGCTCCGACGGTGGCGCTGGCGGTGGTGGTCGAGAACGCCGGTTTCGGCTCCGATGCCGCCGCGCCGATCGCGCGGCGCGTCTTCGATTACCTGCAACTCGGCCTCTATCCGACCAAGGAAGACATGGCGTTGACGCGCATCGGCAAGGCCGGCCCACCGGTCGGCGTTCCGCGGCAGGCTGAAACCGTGCCGCTGCCCGGTGCCACCATCATGCTGGGACATCCGAATTCGAATCAGCAGATCGTGCCGCTGGCGGTTCCCGAGGTTCCGATGGTCAATGGCGGGCCGGCCCTGCCGACGCCGATAGCGGTCGTCAACGGGACGCGCAGCAGCCAATGAACATCGCCTTCGACAAGCCCTCGGTGCTGCAGCGGCTGGCGCCGATCTTCCGAGGTTTCGACGGACCCTTGCTGGTCGGTCTGGTACTACTAAGCATGGCCGGGCTGCTGACCATGTATTCGGTCGGGTTCGACCATGGGACCCGCTTCGTCGACCACGGGCGCAACATGTTGCTCGCCGCCGGCATCCTGTTCATGGTCGCGCAGGTTCCGCCGCAGCGATTGATGACCTTGGCCGTGCCGCTTTATACGATCGGACTGACGCTGCTGGTGCTGACCGCGATCTTCGGCATCACGAAGAAAGGTGCGACACGCTGGCTCGATCTGCGGATCACGGTGATCCAGCCCAGCGAGATCATGAAGATCGCGACCCCGCTGATGCTGGCCTGGTGGTTCCAGCGCCGCGAAGGCCAGTTGCAGGCGCCCGATTTTGTCGTGGCGATTGGTTTGCTGCTGCTGCCGGTGGCCCTGATCGTCAAGCAGCCCGACCTGGGAACCGCTCTGCTGGTGCTGGCGACCGGACTGTATGTGATGTTCTTCGCCGGATTATCGTGGCGGCTCATCGCGCCGATCTTGATCGGGGTCGCCTTGGCGATCGGAGCCCTGGTGGTCAGCGGGGACACCATCTGCCAACCCGGTGTCGATTGGCCGTTGCTCCGCTCTTATCAGAAGAACCGGATCTGCACCTTGCTCGATCCCTCGACCGATCCGCTCGGCAAGGGCTTCCACATCATCCAGGGCATGATCGCCATCGGCAGCGGTGGCATCGACGGCAAGGGCTTCATGAAGGGCACCCAGACTCACCTCGAGTTCATCCCGGAACGCACCACCGATTTCGTTTTTGCGGCGTTCGCCGAGGAATTCGGTCTGATCGGTTGCCTGTCGCTGCTGGCGATTTTCCTGTTTCTGATCTTTCGCGGCCTGGTGATCGCGTCCGATGCGCCGACGGTGTTCACGCGGCTGCTGGCGGGTTCGATCACGCTGAGTTTCTTCACGTATGCGTTCGTCAACATGGGAATGGTCAGCGGCATCCTACCGGTGGTCGGTGTTCCATTGCCGTTCATCAGTTATGGCGGCACCGCGATGATCACGCTCGGCCTGAGTCTGGGGATCCTGATGTCGATCGCGAAGAGCCGACGGCTGGTGCAGAGTTAGCCGCGCGGCCGGATTCGTGGCCGCGAGCACGTCGGCCGATGGGTCAGTTCGACCCCGTCGCCGATGTCTTGAACCGCAGCGTGAACAGCGCGCCCGGGCCGAATGCCGCACCGGCATGATCGCTGAGGCCCGTGCGATGGCGTTCGTTGGCGTCCTCGAGTTCCACCTCCACCCCATGCTGGTGGGCGATCTCGCGAACGATCGCCAGCCCCAGCCCGGAGCCGTCGACCCCGGTGCCAAGCGATCGCGAGAAGGGCTGGAAGACCTGCTTGCGTTCGGCCGCCGGGATGCCAGGCCCGGAATCCTCGACCTGCAGCACGACGACCTGTCCGAACGGATCCTCGGTCACTCGCACCGTGACGGTTCCCGCGGTCGGTGTGTAGAGGAGTGCGTTATCGACCAGGTTGCTGATCAGCTCGCGCAGCAGGACCGGGTGACCGGCCACGACCTGTGTGGATTCGGCGCTCGATTCGGGGCCTTCGTAGCCCAGATCGATCCGCTTGTCCATGGCGCGCGGGACGAAATCCTGGACCGTCTCGCGTGCCAGCCGCGCCAGATCAACCGCCTCGCTGCCGGAATCGTGCTTCCGATTCTCGGCGCGCGCCAGCGCGAGCAGCTGATTCACCATGTGGGCAGCGCGCTGGCTCGACACCGAAATCTGGGTCAGCGAACGCTTGATCTGCGCCGTGTCCGGCGCGCCGGCGCCGAGTACCCGTTGCGCCAGTTCGGCCTGGGTCTGCAAGCCCGCCAGCGGCGTCTTGAGCTGATGGGCAGCGTCGGCGATGAACCGCTTCTGTGAGCGGATCGATTGATCGAGGCGCGCCAGCAGATCGTTGATTGCACGCACCAGCGGCGACACTTCCTCGGGTGCATCGCGTTCGTCGATCGGGCTCAGGTCATCGCTGGCGCGGTGCCGGATGCGTTGCTGCAACTCGTTCAGCGGCGAGATTCCGCGCGCCAGTGCCAGCCAGACCAGCAACACCGCGATCGGCAGAATCACGAATTGCGGCACGATCACGCCCTTGATGATCTCGGTGGCCAGCTGCGAGCGCTTGCCCAGCGCTTCGGCGACCTGAACCAGCGGTTGAACCTGTCCGGCCCCGATCTCGGCATCGATCCACAGATAGGCCACGCGAACCGGTTCCGCTTTCAGCACGTCGTCGCGAAACCGCAGATCGCCGGGCAACGCGCGCTCCTCGTCATGCGGGGGCTGCAGCGAGCGTTCACCGGCCAGAAACTCGCCGCGCAGGCCGAGTATCTGGTAGTGAATCTGCTGGGCCGGATCGGCATGCAGCATTTCCGACGCAGCCGCCGTGATGGCAAACCGCACCGCCGGCGCCTGACCGGCGATCGCCTCGACCTTGACCAGCCCGGCCAGCAGCGCGGCCTTGTCGCTCAGTTCGCGGTCGAACGGCTTGTTGGCGATCCCCTGAGCGACCAGCCACGTCAGCAACACACTCATCGGCCACAGCACCAGCAGCGGCGCGAGCATCCAGTCCAGGATTTCGCCGAACAGCGAAACCTGGCCACGCTCTCGTCCGGTTCGAATCTCAGGCAACCCGGTCGACGATCTTTTCGAGGCAATAACCCAGCCCGCGAACCGTGGCAATGCGCACCGCGCCACGCTCGATCTTCTTGCGCAGGCGGTGGATATAGACCTCGATCGCGTTCTGGCTGACCTCTTCACCCCATTCGCACAGGCGTTCGACCAGCTGATCCTTGCTGACCAGCCGGCCGGTGCGTTGCAGCAGGACTTCCAGCAGACTCAGCTCGCGAGCCGACAACTCGATCATCTGATCGTCCATGTAGGCGACACGACCGGTCGAATCGAAACTCAGCGGGCCATGTCGGATCAGGGTTGCGGCGCTGCCCAGTCCGCGTCGTGTCAGGGCGCGTACGCGAGCCTCAAGTTCCTGCAAGGAAAACGGTTTCGCCATGTAGTCGTCGGCGCCGAGATCGAGGCCCTTGACCCGCTGCTCGATGCTGTCGGCGGCGGTGAGGATCAGCACCGGCGTGCTGTTGCTGCGGCCACGCAGCTTGCGCAGGACCTCCAGGCCGTGCATCCGGGGCAGACCGAGATCGAGGATCAGCAGGTCGAATTCATGCGACGACAGCGCCGCATCCGCTTCGCTGCCGCTGCCGACGTGGTCGACAGAGTAGCCGCTGTTGCGCAGCGAGCGCAGCAAGCCGTCGGCAAGCACTTGATCATCTTCGGCGATCAGGATGCGCATGTCGGCCTCGTTTCTGCTGGCTGGCGATCACTCGGACTGCTGCTCCGATTCTAGGGTGTGGTTCGCAGGGCCCCCCGTTGGGGGAAGTGCCGAGGAATCGCGACAAAAAACTGTACAAACATCCAGTCTTTGCGATAATGGCGCCAATCACTGGAGATTGCAATGGACGCACCCGTCAAAGCACTGAACACCGAAAAGGCCAAGGCCTTGCAAGCCGCACTGTTGCAGATCGAAAAGCAGTTCGGCAAAGGCTCGATCATGCGCCTGGGCGAAGGCGAGGTGATCGAGGATATCGAGGTGGTGTCCACCGGGTCGCTCGGTCTGGACATCGCGCTGGGGGTCGGTGGCCTTCCAAGGGGTCGTGTGGTCGAAATCTACGGCCCCGAGTCCAGCGGCAAGACCACCTTGACGCTGCAGGTGGTCGCGGAGATGCAGGCGCTGGGTGGCACCTGTGCCTTCATCGATGCCGAGCACGCCTTGGACACCGGTTATGCACAAAAGCTCGGCGTCAATCTGCAGGAGTTGCTGATCAGTCAGCCCGATACCGGGGAGCAGGCGCTGGAAATCGTCGATGCGCTGGTCCGCTCAGGGTCGGTTGATCTCGTCGTCATCGATTCGGTCGCTGCATTGACACCGAAAGCCGAAATCGAAGGCGAAATGGGCGATTCGCTGCCGGGTTTGCAGGCTCGATTGATGAGTCAGGCACTCCGCAAGCTGACCGGCACAATCAAGAAGACCAACACCATGGTCATCTTCATCAACCAGATCCGCATGAAGATCGGTGTGATGTTCGGATCACCGGAGACCACCACCGGCGGCAATGCACTGAAATTCTATGCCTCGGTACGACTCGATATCCGACGCATCGGCAGCATCAAGCGCGGCGAAGAAGTCATCGGCAACGAGACCAAGGTCAAGGTGGTCAAGAACAAGGTGGCCCCGCCGTTCAAGACGGCGGAGTTCGACATCCTCTATGGCGAAGGGATTAGCCGCGAGGGCGAAATCATCGACATGGGTGTCGAGGCCAAGGTGCTGGAGAAGAGCGGCGCCTGGTATTCCTATCTTGGCGAGAAGATCGGTCAAGGCAAGGACAATTCACGTGAATTCCTGCGCGAGAACCCGGCCCTCGCGACCGAGATCGAAAACAAGGTGCGTGCCGAAATGGGCATTCCCTTGTTGCCCGGCGCATCCTCCGATTCCGCTGCGGATGCAGCACCGGCCGCCAAGACCAAGGCCGCCAAGACCTGAGGCAGCCGGGTGATGCGCAAGCCGCAGTCGCTGCGCGCGCAGGCGGTCATCTGGCTTTCGCAACGCGAACACAGTGCGCGCGAGTTGCGAGCCAAATTGCTGCGCCGGTTGGATGCGACCAAACGGCGGGCTGCGGACGAACACGCGGTGGGGACGGCGGACGCCGAGTCTTCTGCTGGCGGCAGCGCCGTGCCGGCGGCGCCGACGGACCCCTGCCGGGATGTTGGCAGCCGCGACGAACAAGTCGACGCCGTGATCGGCTGGCTGACCGAGCGCGGCTACCTCGACGAGCAACGATTTGTCGCGTCCCGGATTCATGTACGGGCCGACCGGTTCGGTGTGGCAAGGATCGAGCAGGAACTGTCTCGCCACGGGCTTGATCTGCCCCCCGATGCCGTCAAGGCCTTGCGCTCGACCGAGCTCGAGCGGGCTCAGTCAATCTGGCAGCGCCGATTCGGTTCACCGCCGGCCGATCTCCGGGATGCCGCACGACAGGCGCGGTTTCTTGCTGGCCGCGGATTCTCCGGTGAAGTGATCCGGCGCGTCGTGCCGCACCTGCGCGCCGCAGTCGATCCAGAGCCGGGCACCGGCTAACGCGCTACAGGGCGGTGCGAGCCCGCTCTGGAAGGTCGGTCAGCCGGCCTGTTGCGCGGGACCGAAAAAACATGCTACAGTCGATCTCTTCGCTGAAAACATCAAATGCAGTGAATAGCCGTCGAGGGAAGCCTGACAAGGCTGCGGCAGCCAAGGCCCCAGAGGCCAAGGCAAGCTTCGAAAAAGCGTCAAGTCGAGAACAAGAATTCGCAAGAACAAAAACTCGACGACTTGACAGACAAAGAGAAAAGATGCTAAAGTCCCATCTCTTTGCTGCTGACGAAAAATCAGCAACGCACTTCCCAAGTGCAGCTCTTTAAAAACTAACAGCCGATAAGCGTGGGCGTGGAGGGTGAGGGTGATTAGACATTGAAAGATGTCGAGTCTCCTGGACTTTAAACGCTCACTGAAGAGAAGACCATGCTGGAGTGAAATCTAGCGTGGGTT
>JANNNE010000165.1:0-3147 GCA_031398385.1 Ideonella sp. | reverse complement strand
GAAGCGGGCGATGTGCTGGAAGGCACCGGCAGCCTGGAATTGAGCGCCTTGAGCATCCACGCCCCCCTGCACCGGATCACCGGCGCGAATGTCATCCTCCACACGCACCAGACCTGGGCGCTGGCCCTGAACATGCTGGAGAACAACCACCTGCTGCCCGGCAGCCAGACGGCCGCATTCCTTACGGGGAGCATCGCCTACGACGACGGGTATACCGGGCTCGCCGATTCGCTGAGCGAAGGGGAACGCCTGGCGTCAGTCCTGGGCACCAAGCAGATCATGTTCATGAAGAACCACGGCGTCCTGGCGGTGGGCGACAGCGTTGCGCAGGCGTATCGCCGCCTGTACAAGCTCGAGCGTGTCTGCCGCGCGCAGATCCTGGCGATGTCCACCGGCCGGCCGTTGGCCATGCTGGACGACGCGCTGGTCAGGCGCGTGGAAATGCCGAATCCGCGCAACAGCCACTCAACTGTGGAGCGCGAAGCACTCTACTTCGCGGCGATGATGCGCGTGCTGGATCGGGAGATGCCAGGGTATGCGGAGTGAGACGGCTTACCCGGGGCGTTTGAAACGACGATGCCCGCCTTGTTGTTGTCCGCCATGAGCATGCGCAGTCAGGTTGGCTCGCTCGCCGCGGCCTCCGTCGGCGCGCGTGGCAACCAGGCGAATGTCATCGCGCCGATCACGAGCAGCGCGGCGATGGTCAGCAGCACGGGCGCGAAGATGTCGACACCCAGCGACTTGGCGATCGACGCGATCAGGCCCGTGAACCACTGCATTACCGCAACGCCGAGAAACATCGACATCGTGAACAGCGCCAGCGCACGCCCGACGATCCGCTGCGGATAGGCAGATCGCACCTGCGAATACTGCAGGATCATGTAGCCCGACAGCATGCCGATCGCCAGCATCAGCGCGATATCGGCCACCATGCTGCGCAATAGCGCCAGCGACACGAACATCGCCGCTGACACCAGCGTCAATCCAATCAGCCAGTGGCGCCGTTTGTCGTGGCCGGGGTCGAGACGGCCGAACACCGAAGGGCTGAGCAGCGAGATGAGCGAGACTGCCAGCGCCACGTTGCCGGTTTCCACCAGCGAGAGGCCGTGCCGCTCGATCAGCATCGGGCCGAGCCACAGGCCGCGCAGTGTGATGAACGAGGCATAGCAGACGAACGACAGTGCGACGATGCCAAGGGTGTACGGCAGCCTGAACAGCGACACGAAGGTCAACGCCGCGCGGCCCAGCGATTCGCGCGGCGCGCTGGCCTCGGTCGGCGACAGCCTGGGCTCATGTACCTTCCACGCGATCAGTGCCCACGCCGCGACCGAGCAGCCGCCCAGCACCCAGTAGCCCATCCGCCACGACGTGGTCTGAACCAGCCACGCCAATGGCGTGCCGGTGGCGAGCAGCCCGATGCCGCCGATGCTCATCACCGTGCCCGACATCGCGGCGAACCGAGCCGGCGCGTAGTGCCGCGCAATGAACACGGTGCACGCGAGGAACGCAGGCGCACAACCAATGCCAATCAGCACCTGGCCGAACACCAGGACGCTGTACGACGGTGCAAGGGCTGACAGCACGGCGCCTGCAACGGCGAGCGGAAAGCCGGTCAGCACCGTGCGGCGCACACCGTGCAGATCAATGCCGATGCCGACGAACAGCTGCATCGCGCCGAACGCAAAATGAAAGGCGCCGGCAAAGGTACCAAGTTGTTGGGGTGACAGGTGGAATTCGGTCTGCAGCGACGGGGCAAGCACAGCCGCAACGGTGCGGAAGGCCTGGCTCATCGCAAAGGCGGCGGTCAGCGCAAGCAGCATGACCCAAGGCTGCGGAAGCTTGGATCCAAAGTGGTCAGTTCGCATGAATCGCGAGCCTAACCGCATCGGTGGATGCACCGGCCTGGCGCCGGTAGTTTGCGCAAGCGCTTGCACACGAGTGCGATTAGCGGGAGCAAGTCATGGGGCCGGGGAGCGGCTCGCTGAGGAACCCTGGCACGGGTACGCTGGTATCGACACAGACAGTGTCGTTAACGCGTCCCACGGCGCAGTTCGTCCATCACCGACTCGCTCATGGGCATGGGGCTGCGAGCCTGGGTCAGTTCGAGCGCAAATGCCTCGCGATCCCCTGCGGTCCATCCACGGCGATCCGAAGAACCCTCGCACGCAATCGGGCGGAAGTGCCCAAGGCGGCTGTTGGTCAGGCTCGGTTGCGTACCCGCTTCAGTCTGATTCCTGCCGGTGGCATTACCTGAGCCAGCGACTGTTGTCGGCGAGAGAGGTGGTTGACGGTCATGCTCTCCGCTGAGCGTGCGCTCTCGACCCGGAGCTGAGCGTGACCGACTGTTTCGCGCTATCGTCTTGCGATCGCAGGTCTGATTCAGGAGCACACGATGGGCTGGTTCTCAAAGACCGGAGACGGCTTCTTCCTCGCCACCGTCTTCCCGGACAGCACCGCCGCACGGGTCGCGAAGTACCTCGGCGTCGTGCACGGCGAAGCAATCATCGGCGCGAACATATTCCGCGACATGTTCTCGTCGGTGCGCGATGTAGTCGGCGGCCGCGCTGGCGGCTACGAGCGAGCACTGTCGGGTGCACGCGACGCTGCCGTCGAAGACATGATCGAGGCCGCGCGAGAGCTCGGCGCGGACGGCGTGGTGGGCGTCGACTTCGACTACGAAGTGCTCGGCGAGACGAACGGCATGATGATGGTCGCCGTCAGCGGCACGGCAGTGAAGATGACCTGACCGGCATACAGGTCAGTCCTGTGTCCGCTGTGCGATGCCGATGACGTTCGGCAACGCTGGCTGGACCGGTCATTCGCTCAAAGAACGCCCAGGGGCAGCAACGGGGTCGGATCCTGACGACTACCATCGCGAGTCCAGCTCCCCGGAACCGTCATCAACATTTGTGACGCTTGTGGTTGACCGTGGTGCGGAGGTGACGGACTCGACCGACGACTCAAGACTGATTGCTGTCCCTCGGATTTTGCCGGCGAATGTCGGCGGACGCCGATACCTGACGTTGGCCGGTTCCTCAAGCGGCTGTCCGCTGTACCTCGAAACTTGACGTTCGGCGGCTGGAAGAATAGGCGGGTCAGCGACGTGGCGATCAGGCCCAGCCAACGGCTGCTCCCACTGGCGGCGAA
>JANNNE010000136.1:0-14963 GCA_031398385.1 Ideonella sp. | reverse complement strand
CTGACGACCGTACCTTTGTACGTGTCGGCTTGCTGGGTGGCTGACCAGAATTCGACGGCATAGACCCCCTCGACTCCTGAAAGATCTCTGCCATGAAAACCTTGCCTGCCAAGCCTGTCCATCCGCGTAACGGCTCCAGCCACCAAGCTCGTGGTGCCCGTCTTCCCGTTCGCCAGACGCTGCCGGTCATCGCTGCTGCGCTGCTGTTCGTCGGTGCGACAGGCGAAGCCTTGGCCGGTCGACAACCCGCCCGTGCTGACCTGCGGGTGCAACTCGATGCGCCAACAACGGCCGATATCAACCTGCCCGAGACCTATACCGTCACGGTGACCAATCTGGGCCGGGATACCTCAGCCAGCATCGTCGCGAACGTGACTTTTCCGCTCAGCAACACCAGCCCGCACGTCTTTATCATGGGCGCTGTGACGCCGCTGGACGGGCGCTGCGCGGTGGTGGGCCGGACTCTCAATTGCAATCTCGCGGGCCTGCGCAAGGGCTGGTCGACCAGCTTCCTGTTCAACTATGCGGCGCCGGTATCGACCAAGCCGCTGCTGATCGCGGCAAGCGCCAGCTTGAGCACGGCCGACCCGGTGCCGGGGAACAACAGCAGTTCGGCGCTGCCCAACCTGGTCTATCCGTCCCGGGCGATCAGTACCAGCAGCAACACCAGCGTCGCAGTGCGCTCCTGCACCGGAACCGCGCTGACCGCGTTCTACGAGTGCATCCAGACGCCCGGGTCGGTGCCCGGCAAGCACCTGCAGCAGGCTGTCGGCATGTTCGGCCGGAATAAACCCGATTTGCCAGGAGCCGAGCAGGTCGACCATCGCCTGCAAGGCTTCGGGATCGTCCTCGACGACAGCGACCCGGCATCCCGCGAGTGGTCGAACAGCGGATGCAGTGGTATCAGTCGCGGTGTCGGGTGAACTCGCCCAGTTGCAGCGACATGCAGGTGCCGCGCCCGGGCTGCGAACGCAGCGTCAGCGGATGCCCAAGCACGGCGGCGAGCCGCCGCACGATGGCAAGCCCGAGGCCCAGGCTCTGGCTGCGCTGGCGCTCCGGGTTGCCGATCTGAACGAAATCGTCGAAAACCGCCTCGTGCGACGAGGTCTCGATGCCTACCCCGGTGTCGACGACCTGCAGCAGCCATTGCCCGGGATGAAGGTGGCGACATCGCAACGCCAGCATCACGCCGCCCTGACGGGTGTACTTGATGCCATTGGCCAGCAGCTGCGGGCGCGCGCAAAGCGGGGCGCGGCCTTGGCGGGTAGTTCCTGTTCACGCGCTTGCCGACCGGCGCGGTTGTCGAACGTTGCACGAACCACGCTCCATTCGAGCAGCAAGTCGTCGTCGTGCGCCCAGCGCCGTCGCGATTGCGACAGCAGCCGCGCCGAGTCGACCAGTTCGTCCGTCGCCACGGCCGCCTTGGCCCACATCAGCTCGTAACGGGCGCGCTTGGCCGTCGGCACCGCCGCCGCATGCTCGCGCATGCCTTGCGCAATTGCCCTGACGCGGATGCCGTCGCCTGCGGACAGCGCGATATAACAACGGTTGTGGTTGGCTGTCAGCCAGATGAACTGACCGCGCAGACCTGCCTGCTCGGCCGCTTCGACGGCCTCTTCGGCCAGCGTCGCGGCATCTTCCAGATTCATCAGGTCAGCCTGCACCCCGCTCAGGTTGGCGCTGGCGTTGGCGAGCAGTGCGGCATCGCCCTGCGTTGTGCTTCGTCGTGTGCCAGCAGGTAGTGGCGCAGCGCATCGTCGAGGCGGCCCAGGTCGCTGCACGACATCGCGGCCAGCGTGTGGCTGACGCAACGCTGATAACTTGCCAGCGTGCCGGCGCTCGAGTCGCCATGCGGCGGCGTCGACGCCAGGTTTCGCTGCACCAGTGCCAGCGCCTGGTCGGGATGTTTCTGGCGACGCATCAGCAGTGCCTGGACGTTGCGGCAGTCGATCAGCGTGGCACCGTTGGCATCGTCGCAGGCGAGCGGCCAGGCATCGGCCATCTCGCGTTCGCCTTCGGCCAACTGGCCGAGCCGCACCATTGCGAAAGCGAGGTGGCAGTGCCCGATCACCCGCTGTATCGCGACGCCTGGTCGAGGCGCTGCAGCGCCATCGCGATGGCCTGGTGGTCTGGAGCGTGGCCAGCGCGCAGCATGCGCGTGAGTCGGCGTTGCGCGATGGCCCGTTTGCGCTGGTGGTTGCCGATCAGCAACTGCCCGACGGCCAGGGCCTCGACCTGCTGTGCGCGCCGCTCTGGCCGGACAGCGCCCGGGTTCTGATGTCAGGCAGCAACGAGCCGTCGCTGGCCTTGCGGGCACGCCGCCTGGGCCTGCGGGCCTTCCTGCCCAAGACCCTGAAACCGCAGCGCATGCTTGACGTGCTGGGCAGTGTGCTCGAGGGCAACAACTGGTTCGAGCGCGACGATGCCGTCGCGCCGACGCTCACCGAACGCCAGCTCGCGGTGCTCAAGCGTGCGGCCCAGGGCCAGTCGAACCGCGCGATCGGCGAGGCCCTGGGTGTGGGCGAGCGGACGGTCAAGGATCACATGACCCTGATCTTCCAGCGTCTGGAGGTGGCCAACCGCGCCCAGGCGGTGGCGCGGGGCGCCGAGTTGGGGCTGCTGCAGCCGAACCCGCCCGCGCAACCCGGTTGTCGATGAAACCGCCTGTCGCCTCCCGGCGGCTGGTCAATCCGCCAACGCAGCCATTTCGCGATACAGATCGGCCTTGCCTTCGAACCCGATACCCGGCAGATCAGGCAGGGTGACGTAGCTGTTCTCGACCTTCACGCCGTCCGGGAAGCCGCCGAACGGCTGGAACAGATCCGGGTAACTTTCGTTGCCGCCCAGGCCCAGGCCGGCTGCGATGTTCAGCGACATCTGATGCCCGCCGTGCGGGATGCAGCGGCTGGCCGACCAGCCGTGTTGCTTCAGCATCTCCAGCGTGCGCAGGTATTCGACCAGGCCATAGCTCAAGGCGCAGTCGAACTGCAACCAGTCGCGGTCCGGGCGCATGCCGCCGTGGCGGATCAGGTTGCGCGCGTCCTGCATCGAGAACAGGTTTTCGCCGGTCGCCATCGGGTTCTTGTAGTAGTTGCGCAGCGTGGCCTGCAATTCGAAATCGAGCGGGTCGCCGGCTTCTTCGTACCAGAACAGGTCGTACTGCGACAAGGCCTTGGCATAGGCGATCGCCGTATCCAGGTCGAAGCGGCCATTGGCGTCGACGCACAGGCGCTGGCCGTCCTGCAGCACGCTCAGGATCGAGTCGATGCGGCGCAGGTCGTCATCCAGCGATGCGCCACCGATCTTCTTCTTGACCACGCTGTAGCCGCGGTCGAGGTAGCTGCGCATCTCGTCCTTCAGCTTGCCGTGGTCCTGGCCCGGGTAGTAATAGCCGCCGGCTGCGTAGACGAAGACCTTGCGGTCCGGTGTGCCGGTGCCATAACGGTCGGCCAGCAGCTGGAACAGCGGCTTGCCTTCGATCTTGGCCACCGCGTCCCAGACCGCCATGTCGATGGTGCCGATGGCTACCGAGCGCTCGCCGTGGCCACCGGGCTTCTCGTTGGTGAACATCGTGGCCCAGATCTTGTGCGGGTCGAGGTTGTTGCCGCTCGCGTCGAGCAGCGATTCGGGTGCGGCCTCGAGGATGCGCGGAATGAAGCGTTCGCGCATCAGTGTGCCCTGGCCGTAACGGCCGTTCGAGTTGAAGCCGTAGCCGACCACCCGTTTGCCATCCCGCATCACATCGGTCACGACCGCCACCAGACTCAGCGTCATCTTGCTGAAATCGATGTAGGCATTGCGGATCGGTGAACTGATCGGAATGGTCTTTTCGCGGATTTCGACGATTTTCATGCGGGTCTCGAAGGGGTGGTGAACATGGTGGGAATCATCGCTTCGACTTGCCGGGAGCGCGTGACGATCCGCATGCGCAGCAAGCAAACGCGCAGAACTTCACGTCGAACGCCTGTCGGGGCCATATGCGGCGCGCAGGCCATGCCGTAGCCTCGCTGGCTGTCGATGAGTGGTTCGATCGAGCGGCATTACATGGCCGCTCGGTTGTCCCCGCGGTGCAGGCGAGGTGCACCAGAGACGTCATCGCGCTGCAATTTGCGACCAGTCTATTTTCCATCAGGAGATTCAACATGGGCATTCAAATCAATATCGGGGACCACACGAGTCCGGTCACCCGCTACGTCGCGGTGCCGTCCGGCAGACGCGGCACCCTCAACTGGGCCAGGGCAAAGGCCAAGGAGGTCGCGGGTGGCAACCCGAAAGCGAACACCTTTTTCAAGTCCCTGACGGGCGCCCGCACGCTGACGCAGCTGCTGAACGACAGTTCGATCTGGATCAACTATTGCCCCACCCTGACCCTGCTGGGGGAGGCCCAGATCAGCGGCAAGGAACTCGCCATCGGACCGAATTCGTTTACGAAAGGCAAGTGGGTCGCGCTCGGCACACTGATCCACGAACTGGCCCACATCAATGGCGCCCCGACCGCCGGTGGCAATACGCTGGCCGAGGAGGCGCTCTACCATTGCGGCCTGGGCACGTTTGCCGAATATGACACCGGCGTCGACGATCCGAGCACACCGTACGATCCGGGTACGGGCGGATAAACGTCGCGGGTCAACGTCGGCGTTCGATGGCTGCCCGCACCAGATCCGGCCGGTCCGAGATGATGCCGTCTACCCCCATGCCGAGCAGCTTGTCGATCATCTCCGGCTTGTTGACCGTCCACGGAATCACCGTCAGTCCGAGCGCCTTGGCCTCGGCCAGCAGCTCGGGCGTGAGGTAGGTCTGGTTCGGCGCCCAGATCGATCCGCCGGCCGCCTTCACGGCCTTCGGGACCGAGCCATGGCGCTCGGGCGTGAAGCCGGCCAGCCAGGATGAAGGGGCGCCGTCGGCCTCGGGTTTCAGCGTTCGCGGTGAGCTCAGATACATGGTGCGGATCTCCGGCGCTTCACGCTGCACCACCTGCAAGCTGCGCCAGTCGAACGACTGGATCGTCATGCGCTTGGCCATGCCGTGCTGGCGGATCTCGGCGATGACGCGCCGTGCAAAGGCTTCTGGCGGCAACGTGGCGTCCGGCTCCAGCGGAGACATCTTGGTCTCGCAGTCGAAGTCGACATCGGATTTGCCGGACTGCTTCACGAGCTCGAACAGATCGGCGAGCTTCGGAATGCGCGTGCCATCGACCGGCTGCTGGTCGGGAAACTCCTTCGCGTAGTTCGTTCCCGGCTTCAGGCGGCCGATGTCGTAGCGCTGCAATTCATCGAAGCTGAGTTCGCGAATCGTCGGGCCGGGCGCCGCCAGCCACTGTCCATCCGGACCTCGGGTGGTATCGGGATTGAGTCGCAGGTCGTGGTGCACCACCACCACGTCGTCGCGCGTGATCGCCACGTCGCACTCGATCGTGTCGACGCCGAGTTCGAGCGCCTTTTTCCAGGAGGGGATGGCGTTCTCGGGTGCCAGCCCGCGGGCCCCGCGATGCCCTTGAAGGTCGAAGCCCAGCGCGGGCCCGGCGAGCATCCAGGCAGCGACCAGGGTAACGGTGAACGGAATTCGCATGGTGTTCGCTCGCAAGTTGAGACGGCTTCAGCCCAGCCTGACCGGCAGCTTGCTGAAGCCGCGAAATCGCACCCGGCGGTCACGTGTGGGGGGCTCGGCCAGATCGATGCGCGGAAACCGTTCGACCAGCGCGCCGATGGCGATGCGCGCCTCGAGCCGGGCCACGTTCATGCCGGCGCAGGCATGGGCGCCGTGGCCGAACGCGAGGTGGCGATTCGGCTTGCGGGCGATGTCGAGCCGATCCGGATCGGCGAAGGCGGCCGGATCCCGGTTGGCCGCGCCGATCGCGAGCGTCAGGAAACTGCCGACCGGGATATCGACACCGTCGATAGTCATCGGCGCCGTGGTCAGGCGATTGTTCAGCTGCAACGGACTCTCGAAGCGCAGCAGCTCTTCGACTGCGGTGGTCATCAGCGACGGGTCGGCGGCCAGCCGCTCGAGCTGGTCGCGGTGGGTCATCAGCGCGTGCACGCCGTTGCCGATCAGGTTGCTCGTCGTCTCGTGGCCGGCGTTGAGCAGGAAGATGCAGTTGTGCAGCAGCTCGGCCTCGCTGAACTGTTCGCTGCCATCACCCCGTATCAGCCGCGTCAGCACGTCGGCTTCAGGGTCGCCGGGATGGAGTCGGCGGTCGGCGACCAGGCCACGCAGCAGTTGCAGGAAGTCGGTGGTCGCGGCGTTCGCCCTGGCCAGCACGGCGGCCGACGGTGCAGGCTCGAGCGCCGACAGGATCGCCAGCGACCAGTCGCGCAGCTGGCCACGCTCGGCGTTCGGGATGACCAGCAGGTTGCCGATCACATCGACCGGGATCGCGGCCGAAAAATCGCTGATCAGATCGGGTGCAGCCCGATCGGTCAGCTGATCGAGCAGCGTGCCGACCAGCGATACCAGGCCCGGCTCCATGCGCGCGATGGCGCGCTGGTTCAGCGCACCCATCAGCAGTCGCCGCACCCGGCTGTGCAGCGGCGGGTCGTTGAACACCAGGCTGGTCGTGTGGTGCTCGTAGATCGGCGTGCCGGCACCCATGCGGGGTTCAAATTCGCGTTGCTTGTCGGAGCTCACGTCTGCGCTGCGGTAGATGGCTTCGATGTCGACATGCCGGGTCAGCAGATAGGAGCCGGCGCCGAGCAGATGCACCGGCGCGTGACGGCGCAGCGCCGCATAGACCGGATACGGGTCGTCGAAAAAATCCGGCGGCGGGTCGGTCAGGCGAAACTGGCGTGCGGCAGCTGCATCCATGGTTCAGTCTATGCGACGCCGCGACGCTTGAATGGGCACTTCCGCGTCAACCGGTATGCTGGGAAACCCCGACTCGCCAGGCAGCTTGATTACCTTTCTTTACGGCCCACTCATGGGCGCTTCACCGCGGGCTTGCATCATTGCTTTCACGGTCAGGGCAGTGGGCCCGGCTGGATACTCCACAGCAAGCCTTTGAGGAACACACCATGTCCCAGAACTTTTCTCTCGCCGGCCTTTCGACCAGCCGCACCGCGGTGCGCACCCTGGTCGGGGGCCTGTTGATTGCCGCTGCCGTCGTGTCGGTGCAGCCGAGCTACGCCCAGGGCGGCCATCACCGCGGTGGTGGCGAGCACGGCGAAATGATGGGCGGCGGCCGCCACATGGGCCGCATGCTCGACGCCGTCGGGGCCGACGATGCGCAGCGCGCGCAGATCAAGCAGATCCGCGAAGCGGCAGCGGTCGACCTGAAAGCCCTGCGCGAATCCGGACGCCCGTTGCGTGAACGCGCTCGTCAGCTGATGGCGTCGCCCAACGCCGTTGATCGCAGTGCCGCCGAGATCCTGCGCCAGGACATGCTGAGGTTGCATGACCAGGTGAGCAAGCGCCGGATGCAATCGATGCTCGACGCCGCCGATGTGTTGACGCCGACGCAGCGCGCCAAGCTCGGCGAGTTGATGGCCAAGCGTGGCGAGCACATGCGTGATCGCATGAAGCGTCATCATGGCGATGCCGGATCGAAGTCCTGATCCCCCCTCGACCTGTGCCGGCACCTACTGCCGGTATGCTGACCGACCCGGCCGCTGCAGCTCGTCGACGACTGCGGCGGTCGTGTCTTTTTCAGGTTTTCGAGGTTGACATGAAAGACCAGCCATGAGCTCACGCGTGTTGATGATCGATGACGATGTCCGCCTGTCGACGATGGTGTCGGACTATCTGCGGGCGGCCGGATTCGAAGTCGAGGCCGCCGCATCGCTGGCCCAGGGTCGCGCGGCGCTGTCTGCAAGCACATTCGATGCGCTGCTGCTCGACCTGATGCTGCCCGATGGTGATGGCCTGGAGCTGTGTCGCGAACTGCGCGCCAACCAGCGCACCCGCAACATCCCGTTGTTGATGCTGACCGCCCGCGGCGAGCCGCTCGATCGAATCGTCGGACTGGAGCTTGGCGCCGACGACTACCTGCCCAAGCCCTTCGAGCCGCGCGAACTGCTGGCGCGCGTCAAGGCCTTGCTGCGGCGAGCCTCGCCGAAGGTGATGGGAGACGAAATCCTGCGCTTCGGCCGACTCGAGATCGACCTCGACGCGCGGGTTGCACGGCTCGATGGCAAGGCCTGCGACTTGACCGGCCACCAGTTCGAACTGCTGGTGGTACTGGCGCAAAGCCCGGGTCGGGTGTTGTCGCGCGACCAGATCATGGACTCGTTGAAAGGCCATCCGCTGGAGGCCTTCGACCGTTCAATCGACGTCCACATCTCGCGCATCCGCGCCGTCATCGAAGACGATCCCAAGGCCCCGCGTCGCGTGCTGACGGTGCGTGGCGCCGGCTACGTGTTCGCTCGAAAGCAGGATGCCGACGAGGGTCACTGAGCGCCAGCCGGCGCGGTGATCGACGGTGAAATTTCCGACCATGAAAACCCTGACGCTGCGCATCTATCTGACAGTTGTCGCCGTGCTGCTGCTGTTCGCGGGGGTCTCCGGATGGCTGTTCCAGCGTCACATGGACGACGAACGGGTGCGCGCCGAATCGATGGTGTCCGAACGCATGGCCGCCTGGGGCGATCTGCTGCAGCGCTCGCTGCCTGGTGTCGATGCGTCGGCCGCCGAGCAGTCGGCCGCGCTGAACGACTGGTCGCAACGTTTGCGCATGCCGATGGCACTGGACGACGACAAGGGCCGGAGAATCGCCGAATCGGAGCTGTTCACGCGCTTCGCCGGCGGGCACATGGCGCGCTCGATCGCGCTCAAGCTCGACGACGGGCGAACATTGGTGCTGGTGCGCCCGGTGCGTCGCCGCGCGATGCAGGCCGATGGTGACGACGCGCGGCCGTGGGCTGGCAATCGGACGCGTCGCGACGGTGCGGGCGGCCCGGGCGGGCGTGCCGGTCCGGCGCCGGATGATTTCAGTCTGTTGCCACGCGGCATCGGCTGGCTGGTGCTGCTGGTGGTGTTGTTCTTCGCGGTGGCCGGCGCCGCGTGGCCGGTCGCACGTGCGTTGACACGGCGCCTGGCGGCGCTGAAGCAGGGGGTCGAACGCTTCGGCTCCGGCCAGTTGAGCCATCGGGTCGAGGTCTCCGGTCAGGACGAGGTGGCCGCGGTCGCCAGCAGTTTCAATCAGGCGGCGGCGCGGATCGAGGCTCTGGTGCGCGCGCACCAGAGCCTGCTCGCCAATGCCAGCCATGAACTGCGCTCTCCGCTGGCACGCATGAAGATGGCGATCGAGATGCTGGACGACGCGCCGGTCGAGCAACGCTATGCACTGAAGCACGAGATCGATACCAACATCGCCGAGCTGGATGCGTTGGTCGAGGAGGTGCTGCTGGCAAGCCGGCTCGATGCCGCGGCCGATACATCGACGCATGGGCCGGTTGACCTGCAGGCCATCGCCTTCGAAGAGGCGCGCCGTTTCGGTGTGCCGGTCGAAGGCGATGCGCCGCCGGTGATCGGTGACGAACGCCTGCTGCGGCGTGCCTTGCGCAACCTGCTCGAAAACGCCAGGCGTTATGGGGGCGACGAAATCCTGCTCAGGCTGTCGCGTAACGGCGGGCGGATCGAAATTTTGGTCTGCGACCGCGGGCCAGGGGTACCCGAAGCATCGCGCGAGCGGATCTTCGAAGCCTTCTACCGTCTGCCCGGCCATGCCGAGCAGGCGGGTGGGGTCGGGCTCGGTCTCAGCCTGGTGCGCCAGATCGCCGAGCGCCACGGCGGCTCGGTGCGCTGCGAGCCGCGTGAAGGCGGCGGCAGCTGCTTCGTCATTGCGTTGCCGGCGTCGAGTCGCTGATGCGCTGGCGGAACACCCAGGCCATCAAGGCCGTGAGTCCGAGTGCCGCCACCGCCAGTCCGATCGCCGATGCAATCCAGAAGCCGCGTGCGCCATGCAGCGCCTGCGGCACCACGCCCCAGGGATCGAAGGCCAGCACGTAGCCGCCGCCCAGGCCGATTCCCCACAGCGCGACCACGAAGATGATCAGCGGCGCGGTCGCGATTCGCCACGCACGCAGCACGAACGCGGCGACGCCTTGCGCCGCATCGACGACGTGGAACACCGCCAGCCAGGCCAGCAGCGGCACCGCCGCGGTGATGACGCGCGGGTTGTCGGTGTACAAGCGGACCACGGCGTCGCGGCCGATGAATACGGCTGCGCCCATCAGGGCCGCGATGACAAAGCCGATGCCGACGCCGTGCCAGCCGATGCGGCGGGCTGCCGGCAGGTCGAGGGCGCCGATGCGTTGGGCAACCAGCGTGCCGGTGGCGTTGCCCAGCGCCAGCGGCATCATGAACATCAAGGCCACCAGGTTGGCCGCGATCTGGTGGCCGGCGACCGCGTCGGTTCCGAGCCGGGCGATGAACAGCGCCATGAAACTGAAGCCGGTGACCTCGATCAGGATCGTCAGCCCCATCGGTACGCCGAGCCTGAGCTGCGTCAGCATGGCCTTGCGGTCGATCGGCTTGAGGGCGCGCGAGCCCCTGGCCAGCGGTGCGTCGAACGGCGCGTAGAAGCGGTCGTTGCGCAGCAGCCAGCCGGCGGCCAGCAGTTGCGCCCACATCGCGATCGCTGTCGCGATCCCGCAACCGACGACGCCCAGCGCGGGCAATCCGAGGGCTGGCATGCCGCTGACCAGGCTCATCGACAGCGGAATCTTCAGCGCCAGGCCGGCGAGCTGCAGCGACATCACTGCCTTGGGTCTGGACACCGCTGTGTTGAAGCCGCGAAAGGCTGCGAACATCAGCGACGCCGGCAACGCGAACGCCAGCGCCTGCAAATAGCCGCGTGCCTTGGCCGCGACGGTCGGTGTGGCCTGCGCCAGTTCGAGAAAGGGCTCCGGGAAAATCAGCACGCTGCTGCCGAGCAGGCTCAAGCCGATCGCCAGCCAGACCGCCTGATGCAACTGATGCCCCGCGGCCTCGAGCTTGCGGGCGCCGAACAGTTGCCCGGCGATCGGTGCGACTGCAATCACCACGCCCATCAAGCCGATGAAGACGGTGATGTAGGCGGCCGCGCCGACGGCCAGCGCAGCCAGATCGGCGGCCGACTGGCGCGCAACCAGCAGCGTATCGATGGTGCCAAAGGCCACCACCGAAATCTGCCCGATGAACACCGGCCACGCGAGCGGCGCGATCAGCCGGGCGCTGTCGCGCCAGCGCGGTGGTGGGGGAAGGCTGGTCTGGTCGATCAGCGCCGCATCTCCGGCCGCCGGCCGGTCGAGCTCGGCGGGTGGCAGCGTCATCGCGGGCCGTCGGCTGCGGCTTCGGGAAAGGTGGCCGGATCGGGATGATCGGCGCCGCTGGCGCGCCGCGCTCGCTCGGCGTATCGATTGAATCGCCAGGCGGTTCCCTGACGCGTGATGCGCCGCCAGGTGGCGCGTTTCTCGGCCGGACTCATCGATGGCCAGTGCTGGACTTCGTCGAAATAGCGGCCGCAGCCTTTGCAGATGTCGTCGCCCTGGCTGGTCGAGCAGATCGCGATGCAGGGCGCGTCCGGGGTCGTGGCGTACCAGTGCAGCCAGGCTTCGAGTGCAAGCGTGGGCATCGTCTGCTCGTCACATTCGGACTCGCGGTAATACACCATGAGCGCATAGATCTCGGCCAGCGCGCGCACCTCGGCGCAGGCTGAGATGCCGTCGGGCGTGGGCTTGCGCGCGCGCCACCAGTTGATGGCCGCCTCGATATCGGTGATGTGGATGGCCGCCATCGGAAACAGTCGAGGGGTGGTCGACCGGTTCAGCTGTCCTGCGCCGCAACCAGGGCCGACAGTGCGGCTTGCAGCGCGGCAGGGTCGCTGCCCGGCGCGGGCTGAACCGGCGCGCCATCCAGTGCCGCCACGCCTTCGGTCTTCAGGCGCTTCACCCAGGCGCCGGCTTCGCGGCCGTCCGCCAGGCCGTCACTTTGCAGCAACAAGGCGCCATCGGCATCCACCAGCTTGAAATAGAACCGGCCATCGCCTTCTCGGTATTGCTTGAAGCTGGGCAGTGCCGGCGCTTTGGCAGTGGCAGACGAATCGGCGGTCGGCAGCGCGGCGCGCATCGGCCGCAGGCCGACCGCGCGGCGCAGGCTTTCGAGAAACGGCTTGGCGACGGCGCGCGCCTTGCTGGCACCGGTCTGCAACACTTCTTCGATCTGTTCAGGGTGCGCCATCAGTGCCGCGTAGTGGTCGCGCAGCGGGCCGATCTGGGTTTCGATCACGTCGACCAGGTGCTCCTTGGCCGCGCCCCAGCTCAGGCCGCCGCGCAGATCGACGCGAAACTGCTGGCGTTGCGGCGCGGTGGCGAATGCGTCGTAGATGGCGACCAGTGCGCTGCCATCGGGTTCCTTGGCTTCTCCCGGTGCGCGCGAGTCGGTCACGATGCGCGCCACCGCATCCTTTAGCGCGCGGGCGCCGCCCTCGAACAGCGGGATAATGTTGTCGTAGCTCTTCGACATCTTGCGCCCGTCCAGGCCGGGCAGCAGCGCGACTGCCTCCTCGATGTCGGCCTGCGGCAGCACGAACAGGTCGTGACCCTGGCCGAACAGGTGGTTGAAGCGCTGCGCCACGTCGCGCGCCATCTCGATGTGCTGGGCCTGATCGCGGCCGACCGGAACCCGGTGCGCATTGAACAGCAGGATGTCGGCCGCCATCAGGATCGGGTAGCTGTACAGCCCCATCGTGATGCCGGCGTCCGGGTCTTCTCCGGTCTCCAGATTGGCGTCGAGCGCAGCCTTGTAGGCATGCGCGCGATTCATCTGGCCCTTGGCGGTGACGCAGGTCAGCAGCCAGGTGAGTTCAGGCGTCTCGGGGATGTCGCTCTGCCGATAAAAACACACCCGCTGCGGATCCAGGCCGGCGGCCAGCCAGGTGGCCGCGATCTCGAGCCGCGAGCGTTCGATGCGCTCCGGGTCGTCGCACTTGATCAGCGCGTGATAGTCGGCGAGAAAGAAGAAGCTCTGCACACCCTCTTCGCGGCTGGCGGCAACCGACGGCCGGATGGCACCGACATAGTTGCCGAGATGGGGCGTACCAGAGGTGGTAATGCCGGTCAGGACGCGTTGTTTCATGGCGATGGGAATCACATTGGGAGGAGCGGGCGGCGCGGGGGGCCGAAGGTGGTCGAGAAACGCTGCAGCGCGCGCCGCAAGGCGGTGGATTTTAGGTCGTCGCCGTTCAGGTGGCCGCGCGCGGCACTTGCCGCGACCCCGGGATGGCAACGCCGGGAAGCCAACGCCGGGCTGGCATGGCGGCCCTACACTGCGCGCCGATGAAACGAATCGTGATTCTGATCTCGGGACTGGGCTCGAACATGCTGGCGATCGCCGACGCCTGCGCGGCCGAGGGTTGGCCGGCCGAAATCAGCGCGGTGATCAGCAACCGGCCGGACGCCAGCGGGCTGGTAACTGCGGCCGCGCGTGGCATGCACACGGCATCCATCGACCATCGGCAACATCCGGATCGCGAATCCTTCGATGCCGCGCTGATGCAGGCGATCGAACGGCACTCGCCCGACCTGCTGGTGCTGGCCGGCTTCATGCGCATCCTGACGCCGGCCTTCGTTGCCCATTTCGCCGGGCGGATCGTCAATGTCCACCCTTCGCTGCTGCCGGCTTTCACCGGCATGCATACCCACCGCCGGGCATTGGCGGCGGGCTGCAAGGTGGCCGGGGCCACCGTGCATTTCGTGACGCCGGACCTCGATGTCGGGCCGATCATCGCGCAGGCGTTGGTTCCCGTATTGCCCGAAGATGACGAGGCCAGCCTGGCCGATCGGGTGTTGCAGCGTGAACACCAGATGTATGCGCGGGCCATCCGCTGGCTGGTGCATGACGAACTGCTGATTGATGGCAACCTGGTCAGGCACCGCAGCGGCGAGTCGCAGTTGTTCTGATTGATCGCGCGGTTGGCGCTCGGGAGGGCCGCGAACCAGAGCAGCGGGATAATCGAGCCGATGCACCCTAACGCCTTGCTCGAACTGACGACCGAACTGATCCATCAGGTGACGCAGTTCACCGCGCCGGCCGACAAGGTGGTGTCGGATTTCTTTCGCCAGCACCGCGACCTGGGTGCGCGCGAGCGCCATACCTTGGCCGAAACAACCTACACGGTATTGCGCAAGCGGCTGCTGTACCAGCATCTGGCGCAATCCGGCAAGGGCGAGATGGAGCGGCGCCTGGCGCTGTTGGGCTGGCAGGGCAACGAGGCCTTCCTGCGCGCGGCCTTGAATGAAGCCGAACAGCAGTGGCTGGGCAAGGTCGGCAACATCGACCCGGCGAGCCTGCCCGAAAAGCTGCGCCACAACCTGCCGGAATGGCTGGCCGACGCCTTGCGCGAGCAACTCGCCGACGATTTCTGGCCGCTGGTGGACAGCCTGAATCAGGGTGCGGCGCTGGACCTGCGCGTCAATGCCCTGAAAGCCAAGCGTGACGACGCGCGCGCCGTGCTCGCTGCGGCCGGCATCGACGCGCGACCGACTCCGCATTCGCCATGGGGCCTGCGAATCGACGGCAAACCGGCGCTCTCCAAATTGCCGCTGTTCATCGACGGCACGATCGAGGTGCAGGACGAAGGCAGCCAGTTGCTGGCCTTGCTGACCGATGCCCATCGCGGCGAGATGGTGGTCGACTTCTGCGCCGGCGCCGGCGGCAAGACGCTGGCGCTGGGCGCGGCAATGCGCAACACCGGGCGCCTGTACGCTTTCGACACCTCCGGCCATCGGCTGGCCGCGATGAAACCGCGGCTGGCGCGCAGCGGCCTGTCGAACGTGCATCCGGTTCAAATTGCGCACGAGCGCGATGACCGCATCAAGCGCCTGGCTGGCAAGATCGACCGGGTGCTGGTCGACGCACCCTGCTCGGGGCTGGGCACGCTGCGCCGCAACCCGGACCTCAAGTGGCGCCAGTCGCCCCAGTCGGTGGCCGAAATGGCGGTCAAGCAGGCGGCGATCCTCGCCAGCGCGGCTCGGCTGCTGAAACCCGGC
>JANNNE010000123.1:0-67343 GCA_031398385.1 Ideonella sp. | reverse complement strand
GTTGCGGCCGACCAGTGGCGTTGGCCTGCCGACGCTGACGCTGCAACGCCAGGGCGACGACACTCGGCAGACGGGCTGCTGAGCGCCGGCGATCGCGCCTTCCCGGGAGTCCAGGCGCGGCGGCAGCCTGCCGACGCCGTTCGTGGGTCCGAGTACGGTGGTCTCGGGCTCGCGCCTGCAGGCAACCTGATCGATCAGTGCGACTACGAGCCGCGGTGGGGCCGGTGCCGCTCCAACAAGGGCGCACCGGGAGGAGGCCGCTGGGCATCTCGAACCTGCGGGATCGGGTCTGCATGACAGCAGCGATGCTGGTGCTGGAACCGATCTTCGAAGCCGACCTTCCACCCGAGCAGTACGCCTACAGGCCAGGCCGCAATGCCCAGCAAGCGGTGATCGAGGTGCAGGAGACGCTGTTCCGAGGCCGCCCGGACGTCGTAGACGCCGACCTCGCGGACTACTTCGGGTCCATTCCACACGCCGACCTGATGCTGTCGCTCGCGCGGCGCATCGTGGACGGGCGGGTGCTGCATCTGATCAAGATGTGGCTGGAATGCGCCGTGGAGGAAACCGGCGATCGAGGAAGGAAGACGCGCACGACCGAGGCCAAAGTTCAGCGGCATGCCGCTCTGCACAATCCCGGTACATCCCTGCCCACTCGACCAGCGTCCGCAGCACCGCTGCGGCAGACCCGTCAGCGGGCGAACCGGTCGGGGTGCACGCGGCGCTTGGCCGCTCGCCGATCACTGGGCCGGCCCTACCGGCTCACCGTAGAGGTCGACCCGTTCGAGCGGCTGGTGCGTGAGCTGGAGCGGCTCTGGTGGCGCCTTAGCCAGCAGCTTGCCGGCAAGATGCAGCACGAACGCCAGGCGGCGGGCGCCTTCGAACTGAGCCTCAGGCGTCATCTGCGGGATGAGAGGCTCGCCGCCGGCGCCGACAACCTCGAAGCGCTCGACCCATTCTGAGTTCGGCCTCCGAACCGGGTTTTTTGCCCCTTGCGGATTCATCCGACGGTTATCGACGATGCCATCTCACCCAAGCCGACAGTCATGGCCCCGTGACTTCGCGTCGTAGCAGCACGCGCGCGCCGGTAGCCAAAAGCGGACGCATGATGCGGTCCAGTTGCCGTCAGTGACGATGAGCATGGTGGGCATCGGGCACGTGTTCATGCACGTGCCGCAACGGCTGATGTTGATGCAGGTGACTGTGTTCCCCTTCGGGCATCGAGTCATGATTGTGGTCGTGGTGGCCGTCGTCGTGCCGATGCGCGTGCTCATGCTCCAGCGCGTCGTGGGCGTGTTCATGGCCGTGGGACTCGGCCAGATGCAACACCACACCGGCCAGCATCAGCGCGCTGCCCAGTGTCATCATTGCGCTGACTGAACGGTCTCCGAGCGCAACGGCAACGACAGCGCCAATGAAGGGGGCGAAGGCGAAGACAGAGCCCGTGCGCGCCGCACCGAAGGCGCGCTGCGCCAGAAGATAAAAACGCAGGCTCAATCCATAACCGCTGGCGCCAATGGCCAACAGCGCCATCGCGGCCAGCAGCGATGGCAGTGGTTCTCTCAGGGCCAGGGCCAACCCGGTGGTGGCTGTGGCACCGAGCAGCGCCTTGGCCATCACCACTTGTCCAGGATCGCGTTCCGCCAAGGCGCGCGAGAGTGTGTTGTCGACGCCCCACGCGGCAGTGGCCAACAGCACGGCCAACAGGCCCCATAGCTGGGCGCCGCCTGCTCGACCCTGGTCGAGCACCAGCACCATGCCGCCGGCCAGCAGCAGGGCCATGGCGGTCCAGACCCGCCCGTCCATCGTCTCGCGGTACAGGCGCCAGGCGAGCACAGCGGTGAACAGCGCCTCCAGCGTGAGCATGAGTGAAGCGCTGGTGCCGCTGGTGTGCTGCAAACCCCAGGCGAGTGCAACCGGCCCGATCACGGCCCCGAATCCCGCCATCGCAAGCAGCCGTGGCAGGTCCGAGCGCAGGACACGGGCTTCACGCTCGATGCGATGGCGCGAGAACGCACCGACTGCAGCAGCACCGGCATACAGGAGCGCCGCCGTGGAGAAGGCGCCCAGTCCGGTACCGAAGTGCTGAACCAGTGGCGTGCTGACACCGAACAAGGCGGCCGCAAGCAGGGCGAGCGCGCCACCTCGTATCGCCGGACCGCGCCTGGCTGCCTTCATCGATCTACTGGCCGGTGTGATTCGCTGCGATGAAGTTGCCGGGCAGCGAGTAGAAAAGATAAAGGGTGCCTTTGGCCTTGTCCGCCGCGTCAGGATTCTTGAAGCTCAACTTCCATTCCTTGCTGCGCTTGCCGTCGACCTGCTCCAGCTTGTCGACTTTGTTCACAGCTTGCCAGGACTTCTCCAGCTTGCCCCCCGCGACGAGCTTGTCCTTGTACTGGGTGGCGCACTGAATCACGGCGGTCTGCGCTGCTGGTTTGCTGCCATGAAAGTGGCAGCTGGCATCGGCACCCGCGTAGGCGGCGGTCGAAGTGAACAGGGATGCGGTGAGGATCGAGGCGGCGAATGTCAGTTTCATGTGATGACTCCTATGGAAGTGGTGATCGAGGACGGTCATAGCTTGTTGCGGGACGGGTCCACTGTCTTCTCGACATCCATGTCCTCATGGATTTGCCGGTGCTCCTGCTCTGGGAAGCGGAAGCCGTTCGGATCGCTGTCGTGCAGGTAGCCGTGCAATTGCATCAGCAAGAGCAGCGTGCCCGCCACGATCAGCGCCAGATTGGCGGCGTGGCTGATGCGCCGAAATGAGTGCGTGTGGCGCCACCAGGCCAGCACCGCAACCATGCCGGCCAGTGCGGCGATCTGGCCCAACTCGACGCCGACATTGAAGCTGAGGATGCGAAGCAGCATCTCCATCGGGTCGTCGCCAAGGGGCAGTTGCTGCAAGCGTGTGGACAGCCCGAACCCATGCAGCAGTCCGAAGCCAAACACCGCACCCAGCAGGCTGGGGGACTTCTCCATTTCGAAGACCCGCTGGAAGCCCTCGATGTTGTCGAAACCCTTGTAGATCACGCTCACCGCGATTACCGCGTCAATCAGGAAGTAGTTCCAGGTGATGCCGTAGAAGGTGGCGAAGACCAGCGTGATGCTGTGGCCGAGTGTGAAGACGGTGACGAACTTGACAACATCCTTGAAGCCCGTCAGGAAGAAGACGACCCCGAACAGGAACAACAGGTGGTCGTACCCGGTGAGCATGTGGGTGGCGCCGAGCCCGATGAACTGCAGGTTTCCGCCATCGAGCATGCGCTGGCGGTCTTCGGCTGAAATGCCGTGCGCCCAGAGCAGGGTCGGCGCGAGTACGAGCGTGGCCATCAACAGCGCGCGCAGCGAGAGGAACTTGGTCATGGAACTCCGTGTGTGAGGTTGCCGAACCCTGTGGCAGCCTGGCGGCGAGGGAGCCCGGATGAGCTCCCGCGTCAAGCGCAGACAGGCAAGGGCAGTCGATTGGACGATGCGGGATGGGCTGCGACGCAGTCAGGTCGCAGTCGGCACGTCACACGCAGAGCCGGGGTGGGCGCAATGGCCCTTCGAGATGAGGGTCGGGCAATCGCCCACCCAGAAACATCACGCGCGCTTCGGGTTCCAACGACGGCAGATGCAGGCCCGACACGGTGAGCGGCAGCGCTGAGTGATGTCCAGCGTCATGATGGGCATGCGGCAGTGCGGCGCCATCGGCATCAAGTTCAAAGGCCAGCGTCTCGTCGTGATGATGACCTTGGCCCGAGTCGTGCACCAAGGCGTGCTCGATCTCGAGCGTCAAGCTGCCGCTTTGTCCCGGCACGAGGGCAAGGGCTGGCTGCAGTTGCAGCGCGATCAGGACCAAGGCGAGCCAACGACGGAACATGGGGTAATTCTAGCGATGACGGCTGGTTCGGAGCGTTCTCACGGCCACGCCCAACAACTGCGCATTGCCCGCCAGGCTGCGCTCGACGCCGCATGAACAGCGGCTGGCGCCGTCGACCTGTTTCCGACCAAGATCGAGCGCATGCATCGCCCGGAGGGGTCGGACCTGGGTGCGGGGGCCCTTGATTCAGGCTGGCGAACCGCTCGACTCACGAACGACAACCCGTGGCTCTGGCAACTTGTCGTTCGGCTTTTCGCCGCGCAACAGCTGCAGCATCGATTCAGCAGAGCACAGCCCGAGTTCATAGGCGGGGTGATGGACCGTCGTCAGCGGTGGCACGGAAAAACGCGATATCGCCAGATCATCAAACCCAACCACCGACACATCCTGCGGCACCTGCAGGTTTCTGCGATGCAGGCCGAGATAGACGCCGAGTGCCATTTGGTCGTTGGCAGCAAACACGGCGGTGAAGCGTATTCGGCTGTCCAGCAGCCGATTGATCGCCTCCAGGCCGCTCTCCTCGTGGTAGGACCCTTGAACGACCAGCTTGGGCTTGTAGACAAGGCCCGCGGCCTCGATCGCCGATCGATAGCCGCGCATGCGCTCGTTGGCGTCAGGATGGGCCGGATCACCGGCGATGAAGGCGATCTCCTTGTGACCGAGCTCCAGCAGATGCTGGACCGCCATGCGGGCGCCTTCGAAATTGTCGAAACTGAGCGAAAACAGGCGCGCGCCCCTCAAGCGGCGGCCGGTCACGACGATTGGCAGCGTGCGCGCGACATTGCGCAGCGCGTTGTCGCTGAGCCGTCCGGTCAGGACGATGATGCCGTCGACCCTGCGCGCGCGCAAGATGTCGATGCAGCGGGTTTCTTCGGCTGCGGTCCAGTGGCCGCTGACGAACAAGGAGCTGTAGCCGGCCTTCTGCAACTGGTCTTCGATTCCACGCAGCGCGAGCCCGTAGAAGGGACTGTCGATCGCCTGGGTGACCACGCCGATGCTGAGCGTGCGGCCACCGGCAAGGCCGCGGGCCATCGGATTGGGTACGAAGCCCAGCTGCGCGACGGCCTGATTGACCGCATCCTTCTTGGCATCGCTGACAACTGCCGTACCGTTGAGTATTCGCGATACCGTGCTGGGAGATACCTTGGCCAGGCGAGCCACCATGTCGAGGGTGACGATACCAGGGCGTCGCTCAGCTGCGGTGTCGTTCTTCATGCGGAGATGCGGATGATTGGATGACCAGGGTGGGAGTGGCTACGCAAGTTTAGGGCCGTGGTCGAAAGTACCGAACAGGCCTCATCGATCGTTACACACGCTCAAGCGGCGCCCTCCGACCGGCCATGCCTGTCGAGCCCTCTGCACCTGCAGCCGGCCCTGTCTGTGGCACCCCCGTTACCCGCCGATCCCCGGCCGATCTTCACGGACCGGGCCTCCTTGCTGGCCTACCTGCCATACTTGAGCCGCTCGTCCTTGTCCCACAGGCCCCACTGCGCGCCTACCTCCCCTTCCTGGCGGGCCTTCCAGGGCTCGTCGAAGGAAGAGAAGTAGAACAGCTTGGCCCCTTCGCGTCCGGCCCATTGCTGTACGTCTATGAAATAGCGCATGGCATTTTCCGCCGAGGGGATCGCCTCGCCTACCGGCTGTCCCTGGCCTGGCCAGCCGGTCTCGGTGACGATGACGGTCTTCTCGCCGGCGGCAGCCTGGACCAGCGCAACCATGCGCCCCAGATACTGCGATGCCTGGGCGATGTCGGCGCCTTCCCAGAACGGATAGCAGTTCGGCAGCACCACGTCGCAGGCCGCCGTCAACGCCGGCCGCTCCAGGAACTGGGCGTAGGAGTCGACGCAGCCCAGCCGCACCTTGTCGGGCAACGCGGCTCGCACGCGCCGCAGGTAGCCCAGCAACTCCTGCTCGGGCAGTTCGCCACGCAGCAAGACCTCGTTGCCCACCACCGCAATGTCCACCATGCCATCGTCGGCCAGCTTCAACAGTGCCAGGATCTCGCGCTCGTTGCGCTCGCGGTCGTGGCCGATCCAGGCGCCCACCATCGTCTTCAGCCCCTTGGCACGGGCCACCCCGGGAATCAGCTCGTGCCCCTCGGTGCAGGCGAAGGTCCGAATCCAGCGCGTGTGGGGCGCGACGATGTCCATGCGCCGGCTGATCTGGGCCGCCGACAACAGGTCGCCGGTGCCCTGACCCGCGGCATACGGGCTGAAGCACAGGCCGTAGACGCGGCCAGCGAGGACTTCGGAAAACAGAGCCTGGATTTCCTCGGACGACTTGCCGGTCAGGCGTGTGGCGTCTGCGGCCGACAGGTTCAGGCCCCGCTCGGGCAGGGGTACCCGCGCGCCCGATCCCTGCGACGAAGTCCCGGCGGCGCGCTGCTTGCGGCGTTCGAGCTCGGCGTGCACCTCGGTGGCGCGCTGCTCGTCGAGGTCGTAGTTGCGCATGATCCACATCGCCAGCAGCGTGCCGACGATCGGAACGCCGGAATAGAACAGGCGCAGGCCGTCGACTGCGCCTTCGGGCTGCAGGGCGGCGCCCGGGGTGAAGGCCACCAGCGACATGATCGCGCCGCTCAACAACCCCGCGACCGCGAACCCGAGCTTCACCATCCACCAGTAGATGGCGCCGAAGATGCCTTCGCGCCGCTTGCCGGTCGCCAGTTCGTCCAGGTCGCAGACGTCGGCCGTCATCGACATCATCAGTGTGAACAGGCCGCCTATGCCGAACGAAAAGAAAGGCAGCGCGAACATGAACATCCAGGGCTTGCCCGGCACCATGAAGAACCACAGCAGCACGTAGCCAACGATCGAGATGCCCTGCGACAGCATGAAGGCCGTCTTCTTGCCTGTCTTCTTCGACATCCACGCCACGGTGGGGATGACGGCAAAGGTGGTGACCAGCGCGCCAATGCTGCCGAACAGCGTGGGCCAGATGCCGGCCGCTGCGGTGTTGCCATTGAAGAGGTGGTAGACGACGATGAAGAACGAGAACGCCGCCACCGTGTTGAAGGCGTTGAAGATCAGGAAGGTGGAGAAGCACAGCTTGCGGAAGGGCACACAAGCGAAGGCCTCCTTGAAGCCCTCCATCAGCTCCTTGAATCCCATGCCCACGTTGGCCAGGGTCAACGGGATGAGGTGCGTATCGTGCTGGGTCGAGCGGCTGGGCAGGAACAAGGCCGGCACCATGGCCAGCAGCATGCACGCGACACCGACCCAGATCGACAGCGTGCGCGTGGCCGTGTCGGCGTTCGGGAACCACTGGGGGTCGTACATCACGACCCAGAACCACGGCGCGATCACCCAGGCCCACTGGCCGATCCACTGTGCCACGGCCATGATGCTGGTGCGCTCGTGGAAGTCGTCGCTCATCTCGTAGCCCATGGCCACGTAAGGAATGCTGAATACCGTCAGCCCGGTGAAGAACACGAGCGACCAGAACAGGAAGTAGAAGAAGTTGTAGGTGATGCCGTCGTCGCGGTAGAGCTGCCACATGGCGACGAAGCCGATGCCCAGCATGATGGCGCCGATGAACACGTACTGCCTGCGCCTACCCCACTTCGACCGGGTGTTGTCGGAGATGAAGCCCATGATCGGGTCGAGCACCGCGTCGTAGGCGCGTGGCAGGAAGAACAGGATGCCCCACATCCAGGTCGGAAAGCCCATGTCCTGCACCAGCACCACCATGAAGATGCCCAGCGCGGCCGGGAACATCTGGTTGGCCAGCATGCCCAACCCGAAGGCGACTTTCTGGCCGAACGGGACCCTGGCGGTGGGGGCGGTGGTTTGGGACATGGGCGGCTTTCTGGTCGGTACGCGAACGTGTGGTGGGGCCGGAAGTTGATGGGGCGTCAGCCAGCCGGTGCGCGGGCGAGGAGTCGAGGAGCCGGTCTATCGGTACGGGTACGTGTCGCCTGCAGGCATCGGGATCGCGAACGGATACCGCCTGAGACATGCCATTTCCAGTGGCCTGAAAGCGCAATCATCGCCCCACCAAGCCGGTTCGTCGATCAGTGTTTTGACGGGTTTGAAAGCGTTTTCAAAATGGTATATTGGCGCCTCACGACACGCCGGTAGAGCGCGATTCGCGGTGACCAGCCACCCGTGACTCAGGCGACCGGCCGCAGAAGCACCGTGTCCGGCACCCTGAGGCCCCAGGCTGGAACATGATCCGCCCACGCTGCAGAGTGCGGGAGGCAAAGTTGCAAAAGCTTCGTCGCAGCTTCGAGGTGCGCTGCTTGGCACGTCGCCGACATGAGTCTCGACTCAGCACTTACCCTGAATTGACACGAATCCCGTCGCTGCCTATAGTTTTGAAAGCGCTTTCATTGCGGTTCCGGACCAAGCTCGCCCGGCCTGCATGGAGGCCTTGCAACCAGCTTGAAACGCCGAATTCAGGGCAGACGATCGAGCGGACGGAAGCGCAATGACAGATATCGAAGCTTGGCGACCGACCCGGCGAAGGCTGCTCGGTACAGCCGTGCTCGGATCGGGAGCCTCGGCGGTGCGGGCGCAACAAGTCCTGACGGTGGCTGCTTTTCCCGCCGTCGACGAAATCATCCAAGCCGCCATTCCGGCCTGGAAACGCCGGCATCCGGAGGTCGATATCAAGGTGGTCAGCCGGCAATTTGCCGACCACCACACGGCGATGACAACCGCGTTGTCGACCTCGTTCCATCTGCCGGATGTGATGGCGCTCGAGGTCGGCTATGTCGGCCGCTTCGCCCAGGGCGGTGGGCTCGAGGACTTGCGCAAGCCGCCGTACGACATCGCCTCGCGCCGAGATCGTTGGGTGCCCTATGCCTGCGACCAGGCAACCAGCCGGCGCGGTGACATCGTCGCAGCGCCCACCGACATCGGTCCCGGCACCTTGCTCTATCGCGTCGACCTGCTCGACAAGGCCGGCATCACCGAAGCCGATCTGACCCGAAGCTGGGAGAGTCATGTCGCTGCCGGTGTGAAGCTGAAGCGGCGCACCGGTTCGTACCTGTTGGCGCATGCGCGCGATATCAAGGACATCGTGATCCGAACCGGAATCGGCCCCGGTGAGGGACTTTATTTCGACAGGGAGTCGAGGGTTCTGGTCACTTCGCCGCGTTTCAGCCGTGCCTTCGAGCTGGCGCGCGAGGTGCGGCGCAACAAGCTCGATGCGCGGGTGTCTGCATGGTCAAACGAATGGAGCGAGGGCTTCAAGCGCGGCACCTTGGCTACCCAGATGTCAGGTGCCTGGTTGTCGGGCCACCTGAGCAATTGGGTGGCCCCGCAAACGCGTGGCCTGTGGCGTGCGGCACAACTGCCCAACGGATCGTTTGCGGCCTATGGCGGGACGTTTTTCGCGATTCCCCGTGGTTCACCCGCGGCCAACAAGCCGCTGGCCTGGGAGCTGATCAAGCTGCTGACGCTGAACCGCGAGATGCAGTTGGCGGCATTCAAGTCACAGGACGCCTTTCCGAGCCAGCTGGACACCTACGACGATCCGTTCTTCGAGCAGCCGATCGAGTTTCTGGGCGGGCAGAAGGCCAGGCTGATCTGGCGCGAAGCCGCCCGCAAGATTACCGCGGTCGAGGTGCACAAGCAGGACGCCTTCGCCAGCGAAGTCATCGATACCGAACTCGACAAGGTGCTCGACCGCGGCAAGACCATCGCCGATGCACTGGCTGATGCGCAGCGCCTGCTCGAACACCGCGCGCACCGCTGACTGGATCAGACTTGAAGCTTCCCGCAGCCTTGCGCCTGTCGCCGCGCCTCGCGCCGTATGTTCTGGTCAGCCCGTTCTTGTTGCTGTTCGGGGTGTTCGGCCTGTTTCCGCTGCTGTTTTCACTCTATCTGGCGTTCCAGACCTGGGAACCGACTGCCGGCCTGGGTGCGATGCAATTTGTCGGCTTCGGCAATTTTGTCTTCGCGCTGGGAGATGAATGGTTCTGGAAGTCGCTGGGCAACACCGGCTGGCTGGCCGTCGCATCGGGTGTGCCGCAGCACCTGATCGCGATTCCGCTCGCAGTCTTCATCCACAACTCGTTCAAGCACGCTCGCGACGGTGTGATCGGTGCCTATTTTCTGCCGTACATCACCTCGACCGTGGCGATTGCGATCATGTTCAGTTCGCTGTTCTCGACCGACTACGGCCTGATCAACCAGGCTATCGCCTCGTTGTTCGGCGGCGAGCCGGTCGACTGGCTGGGTCAACCCGAAAACATCAAGCCGGTGATCGCGATGATCGTCTTCTGGCGATATCTGGGCTTCAACGTGGTGCTCTATCTGGCCGCACTGCAGACGATCCCAAAGGATTTGTACGAGGCGGCGACGATGGACGGCGCCGGCCGGCTGCAGCAGTTCTTCTACATCACGCTGCCGAGCTTGAAGCCGATGATCTTCTTCGGCGTCACGCTGAGCGTGATCGGCGGTCTGCAACTGTTCGAGGAGCCGTTCATCCTCACCGGTGGCCGCGGCGGCTCTGATCAGGCGGGGATGACGACGGCGATCTACCTGTACCGCATGGCTTTCGACTTCAACGATTTCGGCGCTGCCAGTGCGATGTCGTGGCTGCTGTTCGTCGTCGTGGCCTTGCTGACCTGGCTGACCAACCTCGCATTCGCGCCGCGAAAGTCTGCCTGATGAGAAACGATCGTCTCGCCCCCTGGGCTGCCTATGTCGTCGTCGGCGTCGGCTCGTTGATCATGCTGGCGCCGTTTTACTTCATGTTCGTTTTTGCGACCCATTCACGCACTGAGATTTTCAGTCTGCCGCCACCGCTGTGGTTCGGCAACGACTTGTTCGCCAATCTCGACATCCTGACCGCCAAGCTGCCGTTCTGGCGCAATCTCGGATGGAGTGTCTACGTCGCCATCGCCTCCACGGTGCTGACCCTGCTGTTCTGTTCGATGGGTGGTTATGCCTTCGCGCTGTTTGAGTTCCGTTACAAGAATGCGCTGTTCACGCTGGTGCTGGCGACCATGCTGCTGCCTTCGTTCATGAACATGATCCCGACCTTCATGATCATGGATATTCTCGGCTGGATCGATCAGCCGCGGGCCTTGTACATCCCGGGAGCGGCCAGCGCCTTCGGCATTTTTCTGATGCGGCAGTTTGTCGGCAGCTCGATTCCCAAGGACCTGATCGAGGCCGCACGCATGGACGGCTGCAGCGAACTCGGCATCTATTGGCGAATCGTCCTGCCGCTGCTCAAGCCGGCACTGGGCACGCTGGGCCTGATCACCTTCATCGCCAGCTGGAACAATTTCATCGGCCCGTTGATCGTGATGCGCAGCCCCGAGATGTATACGCTGCCGCTCGCGTTGCGCAGCCTGCAAAGCCCGGTCAATACCGAGTGGGGTGCCTTGATGACCGGCTCGGCCATCGCGACGATTCCCTTGATCGTGCTATTCGTGATTTCGTCGCGGCAGCTCATTTCAGGCTTGACCGCCGGTGCTGTGAAGTGATGCCAACCAATCAACCAACCCGCAGGCGCCAGACACCCCTCCGATGAATGACATGACCCGACATCCCGTGCAGCGCAGCGCGTTTCCGACCGACTTCACGTGGGGCGTGGCAACGAGTTCGTTCCAGATCGAAGGCGCTTCCCGAGAGGACGGCAAGGGCCCGTCGATATGGGATCGCTTCTGCCGCGTGCCGGGTGCCATCGCTGATGGCAGCAATGGCGACATCGCCTGTGATCACTACCACCGCTGGGCCGAGGACCTCGACCTGATTGCCGATCTCGGCGTCGACGCCTACCGGTTCTCGGTCAGCTGGCCGCGGGTTCGACCCGGCGGCAGCGGCCAGTGGAACCAGCGCGGACTTGATTTCTACGAGCGCTTGGTCGATGGTCTGATCGAACGCGGCATCGCCCCGTATCTGACGCTCAATCACTGGGATCTGCCTGACGAATTGCAGGCCGGTGGTGGCTGGGCCGATCGCGACACGGTGCACCGCTTCGTTGAATATGCGGTCGGCATCAACACCCGGCTGGGCGATCGGGTCGCGGCGATCACCACCCACAACGAACCCTGGGTGATCGCGACACTGGGCCACGATAAGGGCAACTTTGCGCCCGGCGTGAGGTGCCGCGCGACGGCAAGCCAGGTGGCCCACCATCTGTTGCTCAGCCATGGTCTGGCAGTGCAGGCGATGCGGGCCGAGTCGTGCCCGGCGAAGCTCGGCATCGTGCTCAACCTGGCCCCGGTGCAGCCCGCCAGCGGCAGCCAGGCCGACGCCATCGCCGCACGCCTGGAGGACGGTCGCCTGTTGCGCTGGTACATGGATCCGCTGTTCGGTCGCGGCTATCCGAAAGACGTGTGCGACTGGCTGGCCGGCGCGGTCCCGCGCATTGAACCTGGCGATCTCGAGGCGATTGCGACACCGATGGATTTTCTCGGCGTCAATTACTACTCGCGCAACGTGGTGAGTGCCTCGGGTCAGTGGGATGTCAGCCAGAGCGGCAATCCGGTCACCGAGATGGGCTGGGAGGTCTACCCCGAGGGCCTGACCGAACTGCTGTTGCGCCTGCATCGGGATTACCCGGTGCCGCAGCTGTACGTCACCGAAAACGGCGGTGCATTTGGTGACCGGTTCGAGGATGGACAGGTTCATGACGCAGACCGCAAGCGTTATATCGAACGGCATATCGCGGCCGTCGGCGAAGCCCTGGCGCAAGGCGTTCCGGTGCAGGGCTACATGGTCTGGAGCCTGCTCGACAACTTCGAATGGGCTTCGGGTTACCCCAAGCGCTTCGGCATCGTGCATGTCGACTATGCGACTCAGCGGCGCACCCCGAAAGACAGTGCCTTGTGGTACCGCGAGTTTCTACGGCGCTGTCCGCTTGAGGCACGCCATCGCGACGAACTCACTCTGGGGGCCTGAGCAATGGGACGGGTTTCGCTGCGAGGCATACGCAAGAGTTACGGCGAGGTGCAAGTCATCAAGGGCATCGACCTCGATGTCGTCGATAGCGAGTTCCTCGTCTTCGTCGGCCCTTCGGGCTGCGGCAAATCGACCACCTTGCGCATGATTGCCGGCCTGGAAGACATCAGTGACGGCGACTTGCTGATCGACGGGGCGCGCGCCAACGACATGCGCCCTGCGGACCGTGGCGCGGCCATGGTGTTCCAGAGTTATGCGCTGTATCCGCACATGACGGTGGCCGAGAACATGGGCTTTGCGCTGAAGATGGCCGGTGTGGGCAAGGTGCAGCGCGACGAGCAGGTCAGGCGGGCGGCCGAGACACTTCGCATCACCGAACTGCTGCAACGTCTGCCCAGGGATTTGTCCGGCGGGCAGCGGCAACGGGTCGCGATCGGGCGCGCGATCGTGCGCAAGCCCAAGGTCTTCCTGTTCGACGAGCCGCTGTCCAACCTGGACGCCGCGCTTCGGGTAAACATGCGAATCGAGCTCGGTCGGCTGCACAAGGAACTCGGCACGACGATGATCTACGTCACCCACGACCAGGTCGAGGCAATGACCATGGGCGACCGGATCGCGGTCTTCAACAAGGGGATCGTCGAACAACTTGGCAAGCCGATGGAACTCTACAACCGTCCGGCCAACGAGTTTGTCGCGGCCTTCCTGGGTGCGCCTCGAATCAACCTGGTCGAGCGTCCTGCCGGCGATGCGGCCGCGGCTCACCGCAGCTTGTGGGACGTGCTGGCCGTACCTGCCGGCGCCAGGCGGGCCGGCTTGCGCCCTGAGCATTTGCGGGTCGCGCCGGCGGGCGAGGGCATCACGGCCGGCGTCGTGCTGGCCGAGCACCTGGGCGACGTATCCATCCTGCACCTCAAGGTCGACGGTGTCGACGAGTTGTTGACCGCCAAGGTTGGCGCCAATCATGCACGTGTCGACGCCGGGCAAACCGTTGGTCTGGTCGCCGACCCCTCGTGGGCGCTGGCATTCGATGACTCTGGGAGGCTGCTTCAATGAGCGAGACTCGACACAACGCGCGGCGCAAGGGTTGGAAGCTGGTCTGGCGCGACGAATTCGATGGCAACGCGATCGACACCACGAAGTGGGACTTCGACCTCGGCAACGGTTTCTACGATTACACCCACAACGCCTGGATCGCCGGTTGGGGCAACGAGGAGTTGCAGTACTACACCCGCGAACCCGCAAACGCATCGGTCGAGAACAGCGTGTTGACGATTCGGGCGCTGAAGGAGGCGATCCACGGTTGCGGCTACACCTCGGCCCGGCTGAAGACGCGCAAGCGCGATGGCACGCCGCTGTTTGTCAAACAGTTCGGTCGAATCGAATTCCGGGCCAGGGTGCCGTGGGGCAAGGGCCTGTGGCCGGCCTTGTGGATGCTGCCGCAGGCCGATACCTACGGCGGCTGGCCAGCGTCCGGCGAGATCGACTTGATGGAGATCGTCGGTGAAAGACCGCATGAGGTCTTGAACAGCATCCACTTCGGTTCACCCGGCACCGAGGCGCGCCAGTTGATCACCCATGTCCACCCGCTGCCCGATGGCAGCACGGTGGCCAACTGGCATGTCTATGCCGTTGAGTGGGAGCCCGGCGAGATCCGCTTTTATGTCGACGAGGTGCATACCAGCAGTTGTACACACTGGTGGAGTTGCAGTGTGACCAAGGACGGCCAAGGTGTGGTCGCACGGCGCGCTGCAGACCTGAATCCATGGCCCGCTCCGTTCGATCAACCATTCTTCCTGGTGATGAATGTCGCGGTCGGTGGCAACTTCCCGGGCGCGCCGAATGCGCAGACGCAGTTCCCGGCCGAACTGGCGGTCGACTATGTCCGCGTCTATGACAAGGTCGGTGGCTACGGCGAAGCGAAGCCGCTCGGCAAGGGCAAGTTCCCGTGGCAGAAAAAGCCTTGAAGCACCACGTCAACCGATTCACTGGAGAGACCCATGTCCGATCCGAGAGAAAATGAACAAGTTGCCGCCGCCGTGCGTGCCGCACCTTCGGCACCTGCCAATCCGTCCTGGGCCTTCGAGGCTGCCCGCGCAGGTGCGGGCACTGATGCAGGCGCGCGCGCGCCCGCGCCGCTTTCACCGGTCGAGCAGGCCGCATTGACCAGCGAATTCGGCGCGGTGCTGAACGCTGGCGTTCACGGGCTGTGTTTCAGCCCTTACCTGGAGGGCCAGTCGCCTGGTACCCAGGTCAGCGAGCAGCAGATCCGCGAACGGCTCGAACTGATTCGGCCCCATACCGGCTGGATCCGCAGTTTTTCCTGCACCGACGGCCATCAGCACACGCCGAGAATCGCACACGAGCTTGGCATCAAGACCTTGGTCGGCGCCTGGCTGGGGACCGACCTCGAGATCAACGAGCGCGAAATCGACGCGGTGATAACGATCGGCCGAGCTGGCCACGCCGACATCGTCGCCGTTGGCAACGAGGTGCTGTTGCGCGAAGACATGTCCGAAGACGATCTGCTTGCCTGCATCGAGCGCGTGCGCGCAGCGCTGCCCGGTGTCACCGTCGGTTATGTCGACGCCTACTACCTGTTCGAGAAACATCCCCGCATCACCGCCGCCTGCGACGTCATCCTGAGCAACTGTTATCCGTTCTGGGAGGGCTGCCCGCGCGAGGCCGCGCTGGCCTACATGCAAAGCATGGTGAGTCGAATCCAGGCGGTTGCTGCCGGCAAGCAGGTGATCATCAGCGAGACTGGCTGGCCGGACCAGGGCAGCGCCTTCCATGGCGCCGTGCCTTCGGTCGAAGGTGCGATGCGCTATTTCCTGGATACCCAGCGCTGGGCGCGCGAAGACGGCATCGAGGTCTTCTACTTTGCGGCCTTCGACGAGGCCTGGAAGGTTGGTGCCGAAGGCGATGTCGGCGCCTACTGGGGTCTGTGGGACAAGGACGGCATGCCCAAGTTCAGCTGATGAAACTGACACAGACGACATGAATGCGAACCACAAGTCACTGCTGCTGCCCACCGGCCGCGCAATCTGCTATTCCGGCTATCGCGAAGGCCAGTCCCCGGGCGACCGGATCTACCCGAGCCTGGACCAGATCCGTGAAGACCTCACCATCCTGCAGCCGGACTGGCAGCTGCTGCGCCTGTATGACTGCAGCGTGCACGCCGAACGGGTGCTCGATGTCATCCAGCGTGAAGGGCTTGCCTTCAAGGTGATGCTCGGTGCCTACCTGGGTGCCGAGATGAACAACTTCGGATGTCCCTGGGGCGCCACCTTTACCGAGGAACAGCTCGAAGCCAGCGTGGCCGAGAACGAGGCCGAGGTCGACCGACTGATCCGCTTGGCCAACGCCTATCCGGACATCGTCTTCTCGGTGGCGGTGGGCAACGAGGCCACGGTCGACTGGACCGACCATTACGTGCCGGTACACCGGATGATCGAACATGTGCGGCGCGTCAAGCGCAGCGTCAGGCAGCCGGTCACCTTCTGCGAGAACTATGTGCCATGGCAGCACAAGTTGCGTGAACTGGGCGCCGAGCTCGATTTCATCTCGCTGCACACCTATCCAGTCTGGGAATACAAACATATCCATGAGTCGCTGGCCTACACGCGCGACAACTACGACAGCGTGGCGCGTCTGTACCCCGACAAGCCGGTCATCATCACCGAGGCTGGCTGGGCGACCAACTCCAACGGACGTGGCATCGAGCCACACAATACCTCGCAGGACCTGCAGGAAATCTATGTCAACGACTTGCTCGCCTGGACCGACGAGGCTGGCATCCTGTGCTTCGTCTTCGAGGCCTTTGACGAACCCTGGAAAGGTTCACCCGACCCGATGGAGCCGGAAAAGCATTGGGGCCTGTATACGGTCGATCGGCAGCCGAAACAGATTGCGCAGCGAGGCTTTGCGACGTCGGCCTCTCCGGGATGACAGGTCTTTGTTCAGTCGAACGCTGATCCTCCCTCGGGGTGATCAGGCCGCGTTTCGGTCCAATGCCGCTGCAGCGCCCGCCAGTGCAGGCGATTTCGGCGCCACGATCACGTAGACCGGGATCTCGGCGAGAAAGCCGCTGAAGCGCCCTTTGGCCTCGAAGCGGGCCCGAAATGCAGACCGATCGAAAACTTGCCCCAGTCTCGGCACGATGCCACCGCCGACATAGACACCGCCGCGCGAGCCCAGGGTCAGTGCCAAGTTGCCCGCCACGCTGCCCAGGAAGGCGCAGAACAGATCGACCGTCTCCACGCAGCGGGCGTCGCCGCGTTCGAGCGCAGCCTGCAGGATGTCGGCGGCACTGAGTCTGGACGGCACCGAGGCCGCATCGTCGATCGCCTGCAGCGCCGCGTGCAGATCGCACAGGCCCTGACCGCAGATGGCGCGCTCGGCCGAGGCATGGCCATAACGGGCGTCCAGCCAGCTCAGGACCTGCTGCTCGCGCGGCGAGTTGGCCGCCAGACTGACATGTCCTCCCTCTCCCTGCAGCGGCACCCAACCGCCGCGGCCATCGGGTAACAGGCCCGACACACCAAGACCAGTACCGGGGCCGATCAGCGCAATCGACGCCGTCTCCTTAGCTTCGCTACCGCCGACCTGGCGCCGGTCTTGATCGGTCAGCAAGGGCAGGGCGAGTGCCAACGCGGTGAAGTCGTTGAGTACCAGCAGTCGACGCAAGCCCAATGCGTGGCGCAGTTCGGCTACCGAAAATGACCAGCCGTGGTTGGTCATCTGCACAAGGTCGCCAGTCACCGGATTGGCGATCGCGATGGACGCGACTGCGGGTGCCGGCTGCGCGATGTCGCTCAGGTAGCGTCGGATGGCCAGAAACAGGCTGGCATGTTCGGTGCAGCGATAGATCCGCAGCTTTTCGATCGGCTGTCCTGCTGCGGCTTGCCAAGCGAAGCGTGCGTTGGTGCCGCCGATGTCGGCAAGCAGCCGTGGCCCTGCCACGGCGGGATTGGTCTCGGCATCGAAATACATCGCGGCCTCAAGCCTGCCGCAGGACGGCAGCGAGTTCGAACAGGGATCCAAGAAAGACTGCGCCGCTGCCTGAATCAGGCAAGACAACGACATCATCGCTGAATGCACCCGCAGCGCAGCGCGGCGAGATCGAAACTGGCATGCGCAACACGCCAGACAGTTTTCGAGTGATCCCGGAGCGGGTTTTCATGCGGTCGCGAAGTTGATCTCGGCCTCGACTGCGAGGATGTCACGCGGATCGAAGCTGCGGTCGGGGCATTCCTGCCAGCCGCTGGTGGTACGTACCCGAATGCGTGTCGCCGAACCTCTTCGGTAGGTGTAGGGGATGCCGGCCCATGTGAAACTCAGCGCACCACCATCCGGCAATTCGGACTCGTCGAGCAGCACCGGATCGAATCGCACCCGCGCATCACGCATGCGCAGACCCAATTCACCCCAACGCGTCAGGATTTCTTCCTTGACTTGTCCGGTCATGCCAGGCTGTTGGGCACCGCCTTCGCCGGGTGTGTGGCTGTACGGGTCGGCTGGGAACGCGCCGTAGGCCGCCGGCCCCTTGCGATAGCCCAGGCCATCGCGGACGCGCCGGTATTTGGCCTTGAGTGCGGCCAATTCCGGGGCCTGCAGATCGGCGGCGTCGAAAACGTTCTCCTGTACCGCGAGCAGCAACTTGGCGACCATATGCCAGTAGATGCAGCCGAGGCCTTCAAAGGCGAACATCGTTCCGGAGCGGCCGGTGAATTCATGGTGACGCAAGACCCGGTCGTAAGCTTCGGCAAGTGGAAGAATCGCCTCGCCGAGATCGGCGCCGGCCGCCTCGAGGTCGCCGCGATTGGCCAAGTCGGGGGCGAAGCGCACCGTGCCGTCGCTTTGTTGCTGCAGCAGATCCCTGCGCCCGCTCGCCAGCGCCGCTTGCACGACGGGCAGGGCCAGGGCCTGCTCATCGAGTCGGTTGCGCTCGAGAAAGCCGGGCAGTTGACGGTCGGGGTAAAGAACGAAGGTCTGTCGATCTGCGACGAAAAGCGGGCTGGCATACAGCGCATCGAGCAGACTGTCTGCCTGCGCCAGTGAGAGGAATCCGCTGGACAGCAATGCCACCTGGCCCTCGAGCATCGGGTACAGATGGCTTATCGCAGCGCCTCGGTCCGCGAATTCGATCAAGTTGTAGCTGTGGAACAGTCCGTCATTGCGCCGATTAGCGCCCAGCGTGGCACCGACCAGAGGCAGCAGCGCCTCGGCCAGCACGCGCAGAAGGCCTGCTGGCGCGATGGCTGGTTCGCGTTCTTCGCTTCCGCGATAAGCCGCGGCGCGCCAGCGATCGAGCAGCGGGCCGACTGAATCGACGAACCGTCGCCGTTCGATCGCTTGATGCACCGACTCGAGCGGTGTTGTGCGCAACAGTTCAATGAACGCCTGCAGCGCCTGCAGCGTGGTTGCAGGCAGCGCGAACGGCTTTTCGACCGCTGGCAAATCGACGATAAATTTCAGGAAACGGCGCAAGTAGGCGAGCGTGACGATCGACAACCCATTGCCAGCCAGCGCATTGTTGGCATCGTTCCATTCGGGCCGTTGGGTATGCAGCCAGAGCCCGCCGCCGGGAACCAGGCTGCCGGCCTTCGCAAGCAGGATGATCGCGAGCTTCTCGCCGAGCGATGCCAGTACGGGCAGACCGGCTTCGTCGCAGATCCGCAGGCCGTCGGCGCCGAGTCGGGCTGCTCGCTGCTGCGCGCGACGATGGGCTTCTGAATCGAAGTCGATGGTGTCCTTCGGCTGCAGGAGTTGATCTGCGTGCGGCTTCAGGCGGTAGGGGACGTCGGCGAAACTGAACAGCGTGCGGTCCCAGAGGTCCGCCAGAAGCTGTGGGTCGCGTGCTTGTGCCATCTCCAGAAACTTGAGCAGGTAGATGACCTGGTGATCGCCCCAGTAGCCGATATGGCTCCACGGATCATGGGGATCCGGCGCCTCCCAGTCGATGCCGTCGCGGCCGATCCGATAAGGGTTGTAGCCGTCAGGCGTCATCGCGCCGAGGAAGACGGTGATCATGGACCCCAGGTAGGCCGGCTCACTGGTGGCGAGTGCCTCCCAGTTCTGGAAGATGTCGCGCCAGTTGCCTTGGTAGTTGACGATGCGCTTGCCGGCCTCGTCGCGCACCCGTATCGAGAATTTGTTCCACGGTCTGCTCGGGTCGCCGTGCCTGCGGCTGAAGGTCAGCGGGAGGTACTCGAGCACCAGACGCTCGGCTTGCACGCTCACCTCGCGAGCCAGCCTGAGCGCGGTGCTGCGGTCCAGTCGGGCAGGCCAGGCGACGGCCGCAACGCCCAGTTCCATTCCCGTCGCGTGTAAACGCTGGTTGACGAAGGCGAGAAGGTCGTCGCGCTCGAACTGAGTGCCATCGACGAAGACGCCGCCCCGCATGATGTTGAACAGGACGTTGGCGCGATGGTGTGCCGCGGCCATCGGATCAGCCGACTGCTGCAGGCCGTCGGCCCGGGCGAGCAGGGCGTCGACGTCGGCGGTATTGCGGTCAACGGCCGCGCGGACTTGCTGCGGTGTGCCGTTGCCCGCCTCCAGTCGATGCGCCAACTCGAAGGCCCGAACCTGCGAAAGCGGGCCGTCGACGACCATATGCCACTCGACATGATCGCTGCCATCGACATCGAGTGACGCATCGAAATTGACCAGATAGGCGCCTCGCCTGCCACGTGTCAGTGACTCTGGCGAAGCCCGTCCATTGCGGCAGAACTCCGCGACTTGATGGTCCGAAAGCAAGGTACGAGTTTCGACCCCTAGCCCGGCGTGCCAGGCGGTCAGCGCGAAAAACGATTCCTTGGGTTCGGCACGATCCCAGATTTGTGCATACAGGGTGAACAGACCGAGCCGGCCGCCGGCCGCGGATTCGTTCCACTTGTAGGCGTCGGTCAGGCTGCTCATGGTGCTGGCGTGCTCGAAGCCCACGCCCGGTGGAACCAGATTGAGCAGCCCGTCGAGTACTTTCAGATCAACTGCACCGCGCAGGCATTCGATGCGCGCCGTTCGAACCAGTCCGAGCCCTGCTGCACTCGACCATTCGTACTGAAATGCCAAACGGCCAGCTGGGTGGTCCTCCCGAAAGCGCAGCCGCGTTCCCGACAGGTTTTTCCACACTGATCGCTTGCCGCCGCCGCCGTTCAGCCGTGGTGCAAAGGGCTGCCACAAGACGGGCTCGACTCCGTGTTCGGCATCGATCAGGATCCAGGTTCTCGGTCCGGTATGTTCCCAGCGGCGATGGATCTTGTCGACCGTCTCGTAGGGAAAGAAGGCGCCATCGGAATCGCGCCTGCCTGCAGTCAGCGAGCCGGCCGTTGAAATGAATGCCCACAGATCACTTTCGCTGGCAAGTGCAACGAAAAAAGGGGCCTGTGAATCGATGTGGTCGATCCGGTACCAGGTCTGTCCGTCGTCGTCGACGAAGCCGCCGGTCATGGTGGACTTCGGCAGGCAGCCGGGGATCGTTGAATTCGCTGTCATGTCGATAGGCGGCTGAAATGCCACGCTGCAGATTGGGTTCTCCGGACGCGCAGTGTCAGTCGAGGAAGGTGGCGATTGCACGCGCAGGAAGTTCGACACGAACGCGTCGCTCGGCCGTCGCGAGACCGAAGCTGACGCTTGCCTCGCTGCGGTTCATCACCACGCTGACCAGCGAACCGTCGGGGTTGACGAAGGCGCTGGCTTCGATCACCTGCCTGCTGGCCGCGCACAACACACGGCGGGCGCCCGGCTTGATGAAACGGGAAAAGTGTCCGATGTACCAGTAGGAGCTCTGGTGCAGCAGTGCACCGCTGCTTCGGTCAGCAAGGACCGGAGCGCTGCAAAGGTTGCCGACATGGTTGGGGCCCCCGCTGTCGTCGAGCAGCAGGTTCCAGTCGATCCAACCTACCGTCCAACGATTCAGGTCGTTGATCATCGAGTGCGCGTAGCGCTCGCCGAGTTCCCATGCGCCTGCATGCGGGCCGCCTTCCTGGCACCCCTCGGTGAACAGCAGCTGTTTGTCGGGCCAGGCGTCATGCGCCAGTTGCACCTGCTCGAAGTGGTCTTCGCCGTACCAGTGAAAGCCGGCACCCCAAACGAACTTCGCAGCCTCGGCGTCGGCATAGACGATGCTGGCGCGTTCGACCAAGGTGTCACGGTTGTGATCCCAGATCACGATCCGGACGTGGCCCAGGCCGGCGCGGGCCAGCTCGGGCCCGAGGTGATCGCGGACGAAATCGCGCTCTTCCTCGGCGCTGTAGATGCACGAGTCCCAGCGCTGCGTCGCAGCCGGTTCGTTCTGGACCGATACGCCCCAGATCGGCACGCCCGCAGCTGCATAGGCCTCGATGAAACGCACGTAGCAGCGTGCCCAGGCCTGGCGAAACTGCGGCATAAGTTTGCCGCCCTGGTTCATCTGGCCATTGCTCTTCATCCAGGCGGGCGGGCTCCACGGCGAGGCCAGCAACTTGATCGGGCGACCCGCCATCCGCAGTGCAGCCTGGATGAAAGGCAGCAGCGCCTGGCGGTCCCGTTCGATGTTGAAGCTGTCCAGCTCGACGTCACCCGGCTTGTCGACATGAGCGTAGTTGCCGAGCGCGAAATCGCAACTGTTCATGTGCACGCGGCACAGCGTATAGCCATGGCCGTGCACAGGGTCGAAATAGCCGCGCAGCAGCTCGTCGCGCTGCTCGTCACCCAGTTGCTGCCAGGTCACGGCGGCCGCCTCGGTGAAGGCAGCACCAAAACCCTCAATCGTCTGGAAGCGCCGGCTCGGGTCGACCCAGACCGTTGCGAGGTCGCTCGTGTGAGCAGTGCCGCTCGTCAGCCTGGCTGCGCTGTCGACGAAAGGACCCGGACCGTCCCGGGCCGTGATCAGGCAGCGCATTGCGTTCAGCGCGACCAGTAGATGTTGTCGATCAGGATCGGGGTCCTCACGTTTGCGCCTTGCGACTTGCCGGTCACGGTGTAACGATCGGCGATCACGAACGGGTTGGTCACCTTTGTCAGATCCAGTTTCGACAGCGCCGGATCGGTCATGCCGAATGCCATCGCGCCCGATGGCGTGATCGCCGAGATCGGGATCGACACCTGGCGCCATTGACCGTCGTTCATGTAGCCGTGCTGTCCCGGGGCCAGTTTCAGATAGACATCGTAGGCCGATCTGCTGGTGGTGTTGCCGGTCAGGAAACCGACCTCGAGATTGCCGGCGTAGGTGGTCTTGATGCTGAAGTTCAGCTTTCCGGTGCTGGCGAAGTTGCTGAGATCCTCGACCGTCGTTCCCAATGCACGCGTCATTCCCCAGCCCCAGACCTGCGGCGTCGGCGTGATCGTGAAGCTGTTCGGGCCATCGCCAGGCGCGGCGTCAGCCGCCAACTCTGCACCACCGGCCGTACTTCCGCTCTCCCATGAGTTCCACAGCGGGACTTCGGCCGGCTTGGCCTCGCCGGCGACGGCAACGTCGGCGAACAGCGTATAGCGGCTTGCCGTGATGGTCGGATTGCCAGCCAGTGGTACGTAAAACAAGGCGCCGGCATCGGTGTGGCTGCCGGCCTCCCACTGACTGGCCGGGAACAGGCCTTGCACCACGTAACGTGCCTGGCGCGCCACGTTGAAAAGGCCCCACTTGTCGTCGCCTCGTTTCCACGGTTCGTCGAAGGCCTCGAAGTAGATGATGTTGGCAGGCCCGCCAGTGCTGGCCTTCCAGGCTGCCAGGCGGTCGATGTACAGCTTCTGGTTCACCGGATGTGCACGTGAGGTCTCGCCCCCCGAGGGTTCGGCCTTCCAGCCGGTCTCGCCAATGACGATCGGCATGGCTGTATGGCCAAGCGCATTGAGGTTGTCGCGCACGGCCTTGTATTCCTTCTTGGCCGAGGCGATGGCGGCATCCATCATCGCCGTCGCGCGTTGTGCAGGGGGCACTGCAGTTTGTTGCCAGTCCCAGAGCCCGGGACTGAAGATCGTGTCGAGCAGGGGATAGGTGTGCATCGCCACGAAGTCGATGCTGTCCAGTACCGGTTGCGGCGGCTTGACGCCCTGGGCGCCGGCAAAGAAGGCCCAGTTGTCGTCGGTGGTGACCGGCTGGGTGACGGCGTCGCGCACGCTCTTGATGTAGCGCGCCATGGTCGCGGTCTCCTGCGGCACGAACGACCAGCTGACCATGGTTTCGTTGCCGACGCTGAGCGCATGCACGATCTCGGGGTAGGCCTTGGCCAGCGCAACGCCGCGCGCCAGTTCGGCCTGATTGGCCGCTTCTGCTCCCGGATTGACATACATGCCGAGCATCACCTTGAGGTTCAGGTTGTTGCTGCGGATCACATCCAGCGTGAGTTTGGAAACTTCGTTCGAGCTGTCGAACAGGCGGATCACGCCGTATCCGGCTGCCACGACCAGGTCCAGGTCCTGCTTGACCATTGCCGAGGTGATCACCTCGGTGTCGCGGTTTGCACTGCGAAATGGCGAATATGACACCGCCTTGCGACTGGTGAAGTCGGCGCTCAATGCGCGCAGGCCGGTGCCCACACCGGTGCCGGGAACGACTCCGCCGCCCCCGCAGGCCGCCAGCGCGACGGCGATGAACAGGGCAAGGGCCGCCAGCCAGGCGGTTGCAAGAGAGCGGTTCGTGCCGCGGATTGCTGCAGTCATCATTTGCTAAGCCTCAGAACGAGTAGGTCACACCGACCGTGGCGGAGCCGCTGTTGCGGCTCACGCGGGGATCGGCGCCGCCAACGGCGGTGTTCGGTGCGGACAGTGGTGCCAGGGTGCAGGTGCCGGCCGGACGGCTGGCCGGTGGTATCGCGCAGCCACTGGACCGTGGAGCCTGCCCGTAGCGATGGGCGCTCAACGATCCATAGGCGACCAATCCGTTCTTGAAGTTGTAGCCCGCACCGACCGTCAACTTGAGCAGCGAATTGCTCTGGCCTCGTTCGCTCGGGTTATCGGTCTTGGCTTCTCCCAGGTGGGTCAGGCCACTGTGCAGGCTCCAGGGGCCGTTGAGATACCGCACACCCAGCGTGAGGTCCGTCGAGGTGGCCTTGTAGCCCGGGTTGTCGACCCCTCTGGCATCCTTGCCCCCCCAGTTGACGTTGAACATGTTGTTCCACAGGCACCCGCCGTTGACGAATTCGACGCATACGGCGTAGGCACCACTCCATCGGTTGAAGCGGACGCCGGCGCCGAGTTCGATTTTCGAATCGAGCTGATAACGCAGTTGCGCCATCGCCATGCTTTGCCCCGATCCGCCGACCTTGCTGTCGTAAGCGGGGTTGAACGTGATTCCGGCAAACGGTGCGTGGCCCCATGAAGAGGGGCCGCCGTTGCGGGTGTCCTGATACATCAGGTCGACCTTCAGCTTGCCCTTGTAGTAGTGAGACCACACTTCGACAAAGCGCGGCTTGTTGACCTTGAATGCGGTGTCACCTTGGTCATAGGTTGCCTCCACCACCAGATCCCCGTCAGCGACATCGAGTGTGCGCGAGGTGTAGCGAACAGCGCGCGTGTTCAGACCGTAGCCGGCGCCGCTGGACGCCCACAGGTCGCTGCCGCCGAAATCGCTGCCGAAGGGGTAGTCGGCAAAGCTCCATGCACGGGTCGGAAACGCACCGACGGTCAGGCGGCCGTATTCCTCATGGCTGACATACAGATTGCGTTCGTAGAAGAAGCCCGGCAAGTCCACCTTGCCGTCGCGCCAGCGTTGACTGAACAGCCCTCCGACCTTGAAACCCCTGGGCAGATCGAACTTGACGCCCAGATAGGGTTGGATCAGCGACACCACCGAATTGTCACGACCGAAGGCGCGACCGGGAACGACCTCGTCGGCCCAGAAGCGCTGGCGGTTTTCGTCCGGGAAGCGCTGGCAGTCGCTGCAGATATTGCTCGAGTGAACGGCTTCGAGCTTGGCGAAGCCGTTGAGGCTGAACGGGCCGATGTCTACAGCTGCAGCGGGCGCGCTCAGCACCAATCCAGCGAGCAGCAAACCCAGGCCGGCAGACGGTGCAGCAGGGTGCGCTGCCAGCTCAGGGCATTTGATGTTGGGGTGCATGGGGTCAGGGCCCGAAGGCGGCTTGTGGTATTGAGGGCGGCTCTGCGGTGCATCCTCCCCGATCGATTCGATGGGACGCATGGCGCAGAATCACGTGAAAGCGCTTTCATAGAATAGCGGTCTACCTTGCTTGTCGTCAACGCATTGCGCGTGAGTGTTTTCCCTCGTCGGCTTGTAGGCAGTCGTTTGCTCTTGGGGAAAACCAGAGCAGCATTTGAAAGCGCTTTCAAACAGAATACGGCTCATTGCGAACCTTGCTCCAGGAACCTGCGATGAATCGGATTTTTTGCTATGGCCTGGCCTGCATCGTCGGCCTTTCGGCGTTGGCGCATGCGAACGCCCAGACTGTGAAGGTCGGTGCCGGTGCCTATGTCCTGGCCCCCAAGGACGGAGCGGTGGCGCCGCCGTCCGCGCCTTACCGCACCGAGCGCATGCTCCAGCGCGCGGCGACCACCAACCAGTGGTATTCGACGCTGATCTTCGACTCCAAGCCCGAAGCCATCTACGCCCAGCCACTGAGTTTCAAGGCCACGGTGGCCGGCCTCGAGATGGCGCTGCCGAGCAAGAGCGTCGAGCCGACCGAGCGCCGCGACGTTCTCATCAATTACCCCCACACCGACCCGCTGGTGATCTCGTCGGTCAGCTTCGAACCCGGTCCGGCCAGGCTGGCCGGTGCCAGCGATTGGGCGATCGACATCTCGATGGCCAACGGCAGCAACCAGTTCACTGCCACCGTCGCGCATGGCAGCCCTTATGCCTTTTTCCAGGTCTCCAGCGGGGATCTGCGAGTTCGTCTGCCGGCGGGTGCCCAGAGAGTGCCGGTGGCCGATCCGCGGGTACTGGTGCTGAGCCTGAAGGGAAAGAGCTACGCCTTGTTCGGTCCGACCGGCGTGCGCTGGGAGTCCCCATCAGCCACCAACTGGCTCGCCCGACTTCCGGACGGCAAGGGTTATCTTTCCGCGGCGGGATTGCCCGACGACAAGCCTGAAACCCTGGCGCTGTTTTTGAAACACGCCTACTCGTTCCTGCAGGATACCCGGGTCGACTGGCGGTATGACACCTCGAAAAGCCTGGTCGAGACCACGTACAAGGCGACGACCAAGGCGATGGAAGGTGAAAACGCAGGCCCGCTGCTGGGGCTCTATCCGCACCACTGGTTCAAGAACGCCTCGGTCGACGGCAAACTCGGCCCGGCCTTCGACACGGTGCGCGGCAAGCTGCGCTTGTTGGCTGCGTCGCAGTTCAAGACGACGCTCGCATATACCGGCTTCGTGCCCTGGTGGCCGGGGGTCAAGGAAGGACCGCGCGCGGACGAACTTGCTGATCTCTTGAAGATCGATGTGCGCAAGCGGCGCGAGTTGATTCCGCTGCGCGAAAACAACGATAACTGGCGCACCAGCGCCTACTGGCAGGGCAAGGGGCTGACGAGAGCCACCCAACTGGCCAGTGTTGCCGAGCAGCAGGGCGACCTGGCGTCGCGCGACAAATTGCTGGAATTGGCACGCGAACGCCTGGAGTTCTGGTTCAGCGGGCAAGGCGAGCGCAGCTACTTCCATGTCGACAAGAAGCTCGGCACGGTGGTCGGTTATCCCGACGAATTCTTCACCGTCGAGCAGATGAACGATCACCACTTCCACTACGGCTACTTCATTCGCGCTGCTGCGGAGGTCGGTTTGCGCGATCCGGCGTGGGCCGCCAAGGACAAATGGGGCGGCATGGTCGATTTGCTGGTGGCCGACATCGCGACCACCGAGCGCGGTCGGGCCGACTTTCCTTTCCTGCGCAACTTCGATCCCTACGAAGGCCACTCCTGGGCCTCGGGTACCGGCATCGGCCAATATGGCAACAACCAGGAATCGTCGTCCGAGGCCATCAACGCCTGGGCCGGCCTGATCCTGTGGGCCGAAGTCACCGGCAACACCGCATTGCGTGACCTCGGTGTGTACATGTACGCGACCGAGGCCGATGCGATCAGCCACTACTGGTTCGATATTCACGACCAGGTCTTCGCGCCCGAATACAAGAAGCATCACGTCGAGGCCAGCATGTTGTTCGGCTCGACCTACGCGCACAACACCTGGTGGACCGACGAGCCGCGCCAGATCAAGGGCATCAACCTGCTGCCGATGTCCAGTTTCTCGACCCACCTGGCTCGCGACCCGGGCCACATCAAGCGCAACGTCGGCACGTTGCCGCAAGACGTCAAGATCTACCTCGACCGTGGCAAGCGCTACGACGTGCCGAAGGACGTCTGGCAGGACGTCTTCGTCAAATATCTGGCGCTCGCCGACCCTGCCGCTGCGCTGGCGCAGTGGGATCGCTGGGGCTCGGTCGAACTCGGTGATACCCGCACCCATACCTTGCACTACATGCTGGCGCTGAACGCGATGGGCACGCCGGACCTTTCCGTCAGCGCCAACGTGCCGCTCTACCAGGTTTTCAAGCGGCCCGATGGCAGCAAGACCTATCTTGCATTCAATGCGGGCAAGGCCCCGTTGACGGTCAGATTCAGCGACGGCAAGACGCTCGACGTCGCGCCGGGCGCACTCGGCAGGTCCCAGTGATGGCACAGACACTCCCTTGAAAGGCTGCGCGTCTTCCGGTCGGCATCGAGTGCCTTTCCGATCGTCCGGCGCTGCCCTTCAAGGTCCTTGACACCGCGAATGCACGGCTCAACAGCAGGAACACGAATCATGACCAGGTCCTTGAACAGAATCCCCTTGTCCGCCTGCGCTCTGGCGGCGTCGATGCTGGTCGCCGCTTGCGGTGGAGGCGATGCCAATCCGCCGCCGCTGGCCGCCGCGCCTGCACCAGCGCCGGCACCAGCGCCCGCTCCTGCACCTGCGCCTGCCCCGACACCCGCTCCGGCACCTGCACCTGCACCTGCACCTAGTGCGTCGAGCTTGATCAGTTTCGATACCGCCGGCGTGAGCTATGTCCTGACGGGATTTGGCGGGGCAGAGGACTCGACCCTGGTGGTCGATCCGGCCGGGGGCACCAACATGGTCGCCCGGGTCGTCAAGTCGGCCACGGCCGAGGTGTGGGCCGGCACGACGGTCTCGACCGGTGCCAACAATTCGATCGCGCCGATTGCCTTCACCGCCACCAACCGCAGCATGACGGTGCGGGTGTACTCGCCGGCTGCCGGCGTGAAGGTGCGAATGAAGGTGGAAGATGCGGCCGACAACACCCGCTCGGTCGAGACCGAGGCCACGACCTCGGTAGCCAATGCCTGGGAGACCCTGACCTTCAACTTCAACAATCAGGCCAGCGGCACTTCCGCTTTCAACGCAGCCCACACCTATAACAAGGCCTCGATCTTCTTCAACTTCGGCACCGCCGGGGCAGCCACGGGCGCTCGAACCTATTATTTCGACGACGTCGCGCTGGCCATGGCCGCAGCGCCTGCACCGGCGGCTTCCAGCCTGATCGACTTCGATACGGCGGCGGTGAGCTACACGCTGGTCGGTTTCGGTGGGGCCGAAGATTCGTCAGTGGCAGCCGACCCGGCCGGCGGCTCCAACAAGGTCGGACGTGTCGTCAAGTCGGCCGCGGCCGAACTCTGGGCCGGCACCACGGTATCCACCGGCCCCAACAATTCGATCCCCGCGATTGCGTTCACCGCCACCATCCGCAGGATGACGGTGCGGGTGTATTCACCGGCGGCCGGCGTGATCGTGCGCTTGAAGGTCGAGGATGCGGCGGACAACACCCGCTCGGTCGAGACCGAGGCGACCACCACGCTGGCCAATGGCTGGCAGACGCTGAGCTTTGACTTCAATAGTCAAGCATCGGGAACGCCTGCGTTCAATGCCGCCCACACCTATAACAAGGTCTCGATCTTCTTCAATTTCGGGACACCGGGCGCGGCCACGGGCGCGCGGACCTATTTCTTTGACGATATCTCACTGGCCAGCGCGGCTGCCGCACCGGCGCCTGCCCCGGCGCCCGCACCAGCGCCAGCGCCTGCCCCGGCGCCCGCACCGGCGCCAGCGCCAGCGCCTGCCCCGGCGCCAGCACCCGCGCCGGCGTCCAACCTCATCAGTTTCGATGCGGCCGGCGTGACCTATACGCTGACCGGTTTCGGTGGTGCGGAAGATTCCAGCCTGGTGAACGACCCGGCCGGTGGTACGAACAAGGTGGCCCGGGTGGTCAAGTCGGCAACGGCCGAGTTGTGGGCCGGCACGACGGTGTCCACCGGTGCCAACAATTCGATCGCACCGATTGCCTTCACTGCCGCCAACCGCAGCATGACCGCGCGGGTGTATTCACCGGCAGCCGGCGTGAAAGTGCGCTTGAAGGTGGAAGATGCCGGGGACAACACCCGTTCCGTCGAGACCGAGGCCACGACCACGGTGGCCAACGGCTGGGAAACCCTGACCTTCAACTTCAACAACCAGGCCAGCGGCACGGCTGCGTTCAACGCGGCCTATACCTACAACAAGGTCTCGATCTTCTTCAACTTTGGTACTCCGGGAGCTGCTACCGGCGCAAGAACCTATTATTTCGATGACCTGTCGCTGGCCAGCGCGGCGGCTGCACCCGCTCCGGCACCGGCACCCGCTCCGGCACCGGCACCAGCACCGGCTCCAGCACCGGCTCCTGCACCGGCACCGGCGGCCAACCGGATCGACTTCGACACCGCCGGCGTGAGTTATTCGCTGACCGGTTTCGGTGGTGCCGAGGACGCCACGTTGGTCACCGACCCGGCGGGCGGCAGCAACAGGGTCGCCCGGGTCGTCAAGTCGGCCGCGGCCGAACTGTGGGCTGGCACCACGGTGTCGACGCTGGCCAACACTGCCATTCCTACCATCGGATTCAGCGCCACCACCAAGACGGCGACGGCACGCGTCTGGTCGCCGGAAGCCGGCATACCGGTTCGCCTGAAAGTCGAGAACGCTGGCGACCCGACGAAATCGGTCGAGACCGAAGCGGTGACGACGGTGGCGGGAGGGTGGCAGACCCTGACGTTCAATTTTGCAAACCAGGCAGCAGGCACTGCGGCACTCGATCTGGCGGTCACCTACAACAAGGCTTCGATATTCTTCAACTTCGGCAAGACCGGTGCACAGTCCGGCGGCGCGAGAACCTACTACTTCGACGACCTCAGCTTCCCAGCTGCGGCGAGCGGTGCCAGTGGCGGCAGCGCCACGCCATTGGCTTTTTCGAGCGGCTATCGGCAAGGTGGTGCTACCGGGCAGGGCGGTAGTTGGGGCTACTTCAGTGGTGATTTTTCGAACTACACCAATACCTTCACCGGTGGCGGGTTTGCCGACTCCAGTCCGGCAGTGGCTGATGCGAGCCAGTATTTCTATATTGCGGTGACGACCAGCGCGCCGACCGCTTCGGTCGGCAACCCGCCAACTTCCGGTGGCTACCTGGGAATGTACGTCACCTATCCGGGTGCCGGCCTGACACTGTCCGGGCAAACGAACCTGGCGATCAATCTGGGCATGGATGCCAACCTGTATCGCCAGGCAACCAACAAGAAAATCACGCTGCTCATCGTTGGTGCGACCAAATATTCGAACGGCAGTGGCGGCGAATGCAATCTGTCCCTGAAGGCCGATGTGGTGCCCACGACCGATGCCATGATCACCTACACCGTGCCACTTGGCAGCTTCACGCTGGCGCAGGCCTGCAACGGTGGCGGTTTCAATTCAGGCGTGACCACCGCGGCCCAGGCTCTGGCGATGCCCATCGGTGCGGTGAACTCGCAGCTGAGTTTCCCGAATGTCAATACGACGATCAATTCGGGTACATCGGCAGCGCCGGTCTATGCAACCGGGCTGACCCGCGGCAAGACCGATTTCAATTGATCTGCTTGGCTGTCTGCGGATCGTCGAGCGCAAACACCGAGGGTTGCAGTCGACAGCTGGAGGCGAGCAATCCCGCGCAGGTGATCGTGCGTCACCCTCTGCGCGCCACCAGCATCCTCGATATCGCGTCACTCGCCCGCCGCAGCGCCGGCAGCATCTGTTCGCGCATATTCTGGGCATCGCTGCGGTTCGCCTGACCGCTGATGTTCAGCGCAGCCAGGGTGCGCCCATTGCGGTCTTTCAGCGGCGCGGCGATCGAGATCAGGCCCTCCTCGAGTTCCTGATTGACCAGGCACCAACCCTGGCTGCGGGTTTCTTCGATGCGCGCGAGCAGTGTCGAGTCGTCGAGGGCCGTGTATCCCGTATAGGGGTGCCGTGGCACCGTGGCCAGGCGTGCGCGCAGTTCGTCGTCCGACAGCGCGGCGAGCAACACCCGGCCAAGCGAGGTCCAGAACGCCGGCAGGCGTGAGCCGACGCCCAGATTGGTGCTCATGATCTTGTGGGTATGGATGCGCAGCACATAGACGATGTCGAGCCCGTCCAGCACCGCGGCCGAACACGACTCGTGCACGTCGTCGGTCAGTGCCTCCATCACCGGCTCGGCGAGGTCCCAGATCGGCAACGACGAGAGGTAGGCGAAACCGAGGTCGAGGATGCGCGGGGTCAGCAGAAACTGGCGGCCATCGGTCTCCACATAGCCGAGTGTCTGCAAGGTCAACAGGATGCGCCGCGCTCCGGCGCGTGTCAGGCCGGTGCGTGCTGCCACCTCGCTCAGGGTCTGCCTCGGCGCCGCCGCGCTGAACGAGCGGATCACCTCCAGCCCGCGCGCGAACGACTGCACGAAGGCGTCGCCAGGCCGCGGTGGCTGATTCGGAACATCCGGAGGCTGGTGTTTTCCGTCGACCTGGTTCACAATATTCTTTAGATGAACAAGTGTTCGATATCCGAACATTGTCATCGACAAGTTTCTCCCGATCAACCCTTCTTTTGCTGGACGACATGGTCAACAAAATTTCAGTCTCGGTCGCAGCAGCCCTGGCCGACGTGAAGGACGGCGCAACGGTCCTGATCGGCGGCTTCGGCACCGCGGGCATCCCGAACGAATTGATCGACGGTCTGATCGAGCAGGGCGCTCGCGACCTGACCATCGTCAACAACAACGCCGGCAACGGCGAAGGCGGCTTGGCCGCACTGCTGAAGGCGGGCCGGGTGCGCAAGATCATCTGCAGTTTTCCGCGTCAGGCCGACAGCCACGTTTTCGACGGCCTGTATCGCGGCGGCAAGCTCGAATTGGAATTGGTGCCGCAGGGCAACCTGGCCGAGCGGCTGCGCGCCGCCGGTGCCGGCATCGGTGCGTTTTTCTGCCCGACCGGCTTTGGCACCGAGCTCGCCGCCGGACGCGAGACGCGCGAGATCAACGGCCGCCATTACGTGCTCGAGTATCCGATCCACGGCGACGTGGCGCTGATCAAGGCCGAGCAGGGTGACCGCTGGGGCAACCTCAGCTACCGCATGGCCGCACGCAACTTCGGCCCGGTGATGGCCACCGCAGCGAAGCAGACCATCGCGACGGTGTACAAGATCGTCGACCTCGGCGCACTCGACCCGGAGGCGATCGTGACCCCGGGCATCCACGTCAGCCACATCGTCCAGATCGAACGCACCGCCACCCAGGCCGGCGGCTTCAAGGCAGCGGCCTGAGCGTCCGGCGCTCGCACTTCCCGCCAGTCAATTGCACCAGGAAACACCCGTGAGCTATCAGCGCAGAACCAAAGCCGAACTCGCACGCCGCGTGGCGCAGGACATTCCCGACGGCGCCTATGTCAACCTCGGCATCGGCCAGCCGACGCTGGTCGCCAACCACATCCCGGAAGGTCGCGAGGTCATCCTGCAGAGCGAGAACGGCATCCTGGGGATGGGCCCGGCGCCGGTCGCCGGCAGCGAAGACTATGACCTGATCAATGCCGGCAAGCAGCCCGTGACGCTGTTGCCGGGCGGCGCCTATTTCCACCACGCCGACAGCTTCGCGATGATGCGCGGCGGCCATCTCGACATCTGCGTGCTCGGCGCGTTCCAGGTCTCGGCGGGTGGCGACCTGGCCAACTGGAGCACCGGCGAACCAGGCGCGATTCCCGCGGTGGGCGGCGCGATGGACCTGGCGGTCGGTGCCAAGCAGACCTGGGTCATGATGGACCTGCTGACCAAGCAAGGCGCGAGCAAACTGGTCGAGCGCTGCACCTACCCGCTGACCGGCATCGCCTGCGTCAAACGCGTCTATTCCGACCTCGCGACGCTCGAATGCACCGCGCAGGGCCTGCAACTGATCGACGTCGTACCGGGCCTTGAACTGGCCGAGCTGGAACGGCTGGTTGGCCTGCCGATCGCGCCTGTCGCGGTCTGAACGAAACCACTGCCACCCGAGTCTGCGCAGGTCTGAGCCTGCGCCCCTTCATCCTTGATACGAAGCGAGAAAGCCATGACCGAAGCCTTCATCTGTGATGCCATCCGCACCCCGTTCGGCCGCTACGGTGGCGCACTGTCGAGCGTTCGCACCGATGACCTCGGCGCGGTTCCGCTGAAAGCGCTGATGCAGCGCAACCGTGAGGTCGACTGGGGCGCGGTGGCCGACGTGCTCTACGGCTGCGCCAACCAGGCCGGCGAGGACAACCGCAATGTGGCGCGCATGGCCAGTCTGCTCGCCGGCTTGCCGATCGAACTGCCGGGCGCGACCATCAACCGCCTGTGCGGATCCGGCCTCGACGCGGTCGGCACCGCGGCGCGTGCGATCAAGGCCGGTGAAGCCGCGCTGATGATTGCCGGCGGCGTCGAGAGCATGAGCCGCGCGCCGTTCGTGATGCCGAAGGCCGAGAGCGCGTTCAGCCGCGCCAATGCGGTCTACGACACCACCATCGGCTGGCGCTTCGTCAACAAGCTGATGAAGCAGCAATACGGCATCGATTCGATGCCCGAGACGGCCGAGAACGTCGCCACCGACTACAAGATCGAGCGCGAGGCGCAGGACCGGATGGCGCTGGCCAGCCAGACCAAGGCGGTCGCGGCGCAGCAGGCCGGCCACCTGGCACGCGAGATCACCGCGGTGACGATCGCGCAGAAGAAGGGCGATCCGATCGTGGTCGACACCGACGAGCATCCGCGCGCCACCAGCATGGAGTCACTCGCCAGGCTGAAGGGCGTGGTCAGGCCGGACGGCACGGTCACCGCCGGCAATGCCAGCGGCGTCAACGACGGCGCCTGTGCGTTGCTGCTGACCAGCGAGGCCGCAGCAGCCAGGAACGGCCTGACGCCGAAGGCGCGCGTGGTGGGCATGGCCACTGCCGGTGTGGCGCCGCGCATCATGGGCATCGGCCCGGCGCCGGCCACCCGGAAGGTGCTGGCGCTGACCGGCCTGAGCCTGGCGCAACTCGACGTGATCGAACTCAACGAAGCCTTCGCCGCGCAGGGCCTGGCGGTGTTGCGCGAACTCGGCCTGCAAGACGACGACGAGCGTGTCAATGCCTGGGGCGGCGCGATCGCGCTCGGCCATCCGCTCGGCGCCAGCGGCGCGCGGCTCGCCACCACCGCGGTCAATCGCCTGCACGCCACCGGCGGACGGTATGCGCTGTGCACGATGTGCATCGGCGTCGGCCAGGGCATCGCGCTCGTGCTGGAGCGGGTCTGAGCATGGTTGAAGTCGATCGCTCCAAGGCAACGCGCGAGCGGGTACTGTGATCACCGGCGGCGGTGCCGGCATCGGTGCCGCGATCGCCGCGAGCTGCGTCGCAGACGGGTTCAAGCCGGTGGTGATCGACCGCGATGTCGGGCATGTACGCCGCCGCCCTGGTCAAGCGGAATGAATCGGTGCGGCGACATCGAGTGCGCGTCAAGAAGGCGCATCGTCATGGACTGCGTTGGGCGCTCGACCAATGCATCCGGCACCAGCGTGCCGTGGCCGGACGCATTGCTGATCCGGCGCCCAAAGTCCCTCCTTGACACCAGGCTGGACGTTCAACGACGGTCAGGCGTGCGGCCCCCCCTGCGCGACGCGCCGCCATCTCACGGTGCATCTCGGCCTTGCCATTGGGGGCGATCCGCTCGCATGCCTGTGGGCAGATGATCGATTCTTCGAGAGCGATACTTCGTGCGAGAGCGCTGTAAAGATCTCGCCGCCTTCGCGCAGGATGCCGATTTCCCACCGCGATCGCTGCCGGGTCGAAGGGTGTGCGTGGCTAGGGAGTGGGTGCAGGCACTGCGTTGCCAGTCTGACTGTCGCCTGTGCGCCATTTCCACTCGAGGATCTCAGGCATGTCCTGACCGTAGCGCTCGATGTACTGGCGGTGCTCGACAAGCTTGTTGAGCATGATCTGCCTGAGGTGTGCGGCCCGGTAGCCGAGCTTGGGGACACGGTCGATGACGTCGGCCACCAAGTGGAAACGGTCGAGGTCGTTCAGCACCGCCATGTCGAAGGGTGTGGTGGTCGTTCCCTCCTCCTTGTAGCCGCGCACGTGCAGGTTGCCGTGGTTGTGGCGTCGGTAGGTCAGGCGATGAATGAGCCATGGGTAGCCGTGGTAGGCGAAGATGACCGGCCGGTCAGTCGTGAAGAGGGTGTCGAAGTCGCGGTCGGACATGCCGTGCGGGTGCTGATCCTGCTGCTGCAGCGTCATCAGGTCGACTACGTTGACCAGCCGCACCTTCAGGGTGGGCAGGTGCTGGCGCAGCAGGTCGACTGCGGCCAGTGCTTCCAGCGTCGGCACGTCTCCGGCGCAGGCCAGCACCACATCGGGCTCGCCGCCCTGATCGTTGCTTGCCCACTCGAAGATGCCGATGCCGGCGGCGCAGTGTTTGATCGCCGCATCCATGTCGAGCCACTGCGGCGCCAGCTGCTTGCCAGCGACGATCACGTTGACCAGGTTGCGCGAGCGCAGACAGCGATCGGTCACACACAGCAGCGTATTGGCGTCTGGCGGCAAATAGACACGGATGAAATCGGCCTTCTTGTTCACCACATGGTCGATGAAGCCCGGATCCTGGTGCGAGAAGCCATTGTGGTCCTGACGCCAGACGTGCGACGTCAGCAGGTAGTTGAGCGAGGCGATCGGGCGTCGCCACGGGATTTCGTTGCAGACCTTCAGCCACTTGGCGTGCTGGTTGAACATCGAGTCGACCAGATGGATAAAGGCCTCGTAGCACGAGTACAGGCCGTGCCGGCCGGTGAGCAGGTAGCCCTCGAGCCAGCCCTGGCAGGTGTGCTCGGACAGGATCTCCATCACCCGACCGTCCGGCGCCAACCCCTCATCGTCTGGCGCCCGTTCGGCCAGCCAGGTGCGGTCGGTGACTTCGAACAGTGCGCCGAGCCGGTTCGAGGCGGTCTCGTCAGGTCCGACGACGCGGAAGTTGCGGGCGCCCTGGTTGCGTCGCATCACATCACGCAGGAAGTTGCCCATCACCCGCGTGGCCTCGGCGTCCACCGAGCCCGGTTGCGGCACTGCCACGGCACTGTCGCGGTAATCGGGCATGCGAAGGTCTTTCAGCAGCAAGCCACCATTGGCGTGCGGGTTGCTGCCCATGCGGCGCGTGCCTTGGGGCGCAAGTGCTGCGATCTGCGCACGTGGTGCGCCGTGTTCGTCGAACAATTCCTCGGGCCGATAGCTCTTGAGCCAGTCCTCCAGCAGCTTGAGATGCGCCGGGTTGCGAGCGGTGTCGGCAAACGGCACCTGGTGCGAGCGCCAGTTGCCTTCAGTGGGCTTGCCGTCCACCTCCTTCGGCCCGGTCCAGCCCTTGGGGCTGCGCAGCACGATCATCGGCCAGCAAGGTCGCCCGGTATCGACCTTGTCCTTGCCGCCGCTGCGCGACGAACGCTGAATCGTTCGAATCTCGGCGATGACGGTATCCAGCGTGGCCGCCATCTTCGTGTGCATGGCCGCCGGCTCCGAGCCTTCGACGAAGTAAGGCTTGTAGCCGTAACCGACGAACAGCGCTTCAAGTTCCGCATGCGGGATGCGGGCCAGCACCGTGGGGTTGGCGATCTTGTAGCCGTTCAGGTGCAGGATCGGCAGTACCGCACCATCGCTGGCGGGATTGAGAAACTTGTTGGAATGCCAGGCGGCAGCCATTGGACCGGTCTCAGCCTCGCCGTCACCCACGACGCAGGCCACGATCAGCTCGGGATTGTCGAAGGCCGCGCCGAAGGCATGAGACAGCGCGTAACCCAGTTCGCCTCCCTCATGAATCGAGCCCGGGGTTTCGGCGGTGACGTGGCTTCCCACCCCGCCGGGAAACGAAAACTGGCGGAACAAGCGCTGCATGCCCTCGGCGTCGCGGGTGACGTTCGGGTAGAACTCGCTGTAGCTGCCTTCGAGCCATGTGTTGGCGAACAGTGCCGGCCCGCCGTGGCCTGTGCCGGCGATGTAGATCATGTCGAGATCGTGTTTTCGGATGACGCGGTTCAGATGCGCATAGATAAAGTTCAAACCCGGCGTCGTTCCCCAGTGGCCCAGCAGCCGGGGCTTGGTGTGGCCGGCCTGCAAGGGTTGTTTGAGCAGCGCGTTGTCCAGCAGGTAGATCTGCCCCACGGCCAGATAGTTGGCTGCGCGCCACCATGCATCGAGTGCGCAAATCTCAGGGTCGGGCGTGGCTGGGATGCTGGGGTTCATGGTGTGCTCCGAGGTTGCGCTGCGGCAGTTCACCCTGGGTAGGCCAGCGCCGTCCACTTCCACATGATTTTTGCATCGCCTGGAATCGCAGGCTTTGATCCGCATCAATCCGCAGGCTGTTGAAGCGCGGTGCAATGGGTCTCCGCTTGTACCTTGCTGGAGTGCTGACCCATGCAGATCACCTTCCTGGGCGCTGCCGATACGGTCACCGGATCGAAACACCTGGTCGACATTGGCGGGCAACGCATCCTGCTCGACTGCGGCTTGTTCCAGGGCTTCAAGGTGCTGCGGGAGCGAAACTGGGCTGCGCTGCCGATTCCCGTCCGTGAGATCGACGCGGTGGTACTCAGCCATGCGCACCTTGACCACAGCGGTTACTTGCCCTCGCTGGTGAAACAGGGATTCAAGGGGCCGGTCTACGCATCGGCGGCCACGCGAGACCTGTGCGAAGTGCTGCTGCTCGACAGCGCGAAGTTGCAGGAGGAGGACGCCCGGCGCGCCAACAAGTACGGCTACTCCAGCCACAAGACCGCGCTGCCGCTTTACGGCGTGGCCGATGCCAAGCGTGCGATCGCGAAGATCACCCCGATTGCGCCAGGTCGTGAGGTCCGCCTGGGGCAAGTGCGCGTGTCGTTGACGCCAGTCGGCCATCTGCTGGGTGCCTCGGCAGTTACGCTGCGCTCAGGTGACGAGTCGCTGGTGTTCTCGGGCGACCTGGGGCGCAATGACGATCACCTGATGCCACCGCCGCAGACCGTGTCTCAGGCCGACGTGCTGCTGATCGAGTCCACCTACGGCAACCGCACTCATCCGGTAAACGACGCCGACCAGCAGCTGGGGTCCATCATCCGGGCCACCGTACGGCGCGGCGGATCGGTGTTGCTGCCGTCGTTTGCCGTGGGTCGTGCCCAGGCGCTGCTTCACAGCTTGCAGAATCTGCGGGCAGCGGGCGAGATCCCGGGCGATATGCCGGTGTACCTGGACAGTCCGATGGCAATCGAAGCCACCGCGCTGTACCAGCGTCACCGGCGACTGATGCGCCTGACCTCAAGGGAGGCCGGCGCGTTGACCGACGGGGTCACCATCGTTGCGACCCCGCAGCAGTCGGAGAAGCTGACGCGGGCGCGCTACCCGTGCGTGATCATCTCCGCCAGCGGCATGGCCACCGGAGGCCGTGTGCTGCACCACCTGAAGGCGATGGCGCCGAACCCGAGGAACCACATTGTGTTTCCGGGGTTCCAGGTGTCGGGCACCCGCGGTGGCAAACTGGTCGCAGGAGCCAAAGAGGTGAAGATCCACGGTGAGTACATCGCGGTCAAGGCCCAAGTGAGCCAGCTCGAAGGTTTCTCGGGCCATGCTGATGCCGATGGTCTGATGGCGTGGATGCGCGGCTTCGAAAGTGCGCCGCGCCAGGTGTTCGTGGTTCATGGCGAACCCGAGGCCGCGGACACGCTGCGATTGCGCATCAAGGACGAACTGGGTTGGACGGTGCATGTGCCCGCGCACCTGGCAACAGTTGACGCGTGACCGACTCTTGATGGCGGCCACCCGCAATTCGCGTGTTCAATGAATGGGTGGACCGATCGGTCAGGAAACGCGGCGACCCGTTGAACGGCAAGATCGAGCCCGGTCCCATTGGAAACCAGGGCTTCGCTGCCGAAGCCCGGCCCGCATGCGCAGCTGAAATGCGCTCGAGCCAGCCAGCTGGCACTTGCGCCTCGGCAGGAAGAGGCGAGTTGGACCAGAAGGTGTTGGTGGCGTCACATCTGCAGCAGTGCGCGCAGGTTTGCCGCGCCCAGGTGCTCGTCGATCAGGTCGGCCAGCCCATTGAATACATCGTCGAGCGTGCGGATGCCATGGCCGAACAAGGCGTGCATCACGGTCGTGTCCTCGAACAGGCCGTGTGCGGCGATCCCCAGCACGTTGCCGGCCTGCCAACCGATGGCGACGCCGTCGGCATCGAACAGCGCCGGGGAGGCTGTTGATGCCGTGAGCTGCGTGTTCGATGTGAACTGCGTGGCTGAGGCGATCTGCGATTGGCCGTTGCGGATTTCGTAGGCCGGCACGCTCAGGCCAGACAGCTTCTGCCAAGGCGCCTGGAGCGCGGCGAAACGCACCGACGCCGCACGCAGTCGCTTCGGTGCCTGGTAGCGGGTAATCAGCGGCAACAGGTCGAGCCCCGCCACCGGACCGTGTGCGGGGCCGTCCACGCCTTCGGGATCGTCCAGCACCTGCCCCAGCACCTGCAGCCCGGCGCAGACACCCAGCAGCGGCTTGCCTTGGCGCGCGTGCCGCTCGATGGCGTCAGCCAGACCGCGCGCACGCAACCATGCCAGGTCGCCGCTGACCTGCTTGGAGCCGGGCAGCACGATCCAGTGGGCACCATCGAGATCGGTCACGCTGCGCGCCCAGCGCAGGTGGCCGGCGGCAGCCAGTGGCTGGAATTCGTCGTGGTTGCTGATGTGTGGCCAGGCGATCACGGCGATGCGCAGCTCTTGCGCGTTGCCGGGCGGGGCGTGGATGCCGTCTTCTTCCGGCAGGCCGTGATCACGCGTCATCGGCAGCACGCCCAGCACCGGCACGCCGGTCAGCGCCTGCAACTGTTCGGGACCGGGAGACAGCAAGGCCGCGTCACCGCGAAACTTGTTCAGCACAAAGCCGGCGAGCGCAGGTCGCAGATCGTCGGGCAGCAGCGCCCAGGTGCCGTGCAGGTGGGCGAATGCGCCGCCGCGGTCGATGTCGGCGACCAGCAACGCGCGCAGCGCGCCGCGCTCGCGTGCCCAGCGGGCGGTGCCGAGGTTCACGTAGTCGTCTGGCGCCAGGTTGATTTCGGCCGGAGAGCCCGCGCCCTCGATCAGCAGCAAATCGTGTTGCGCGGCCAGACGGTCGAAGCTCTGACGGGCCGCAACCGCCAGCAAGGCGCTGCGCTCGCGCCAGGGCAGGTGTGACAGGGCCGCATCGACATGACCCTGCAGCACCACCTGGCTGGCGGTGTCGCGCTCGGGTTTCAGCAGCACCGGATTCATGTCGACGTGCGGTGACACCCGGGCGGCCAGGGCCTGGAAATATTGCGCCGAGCCGATCTCGCCGAGGTGGCCGCCACCGGCCGGCACGACGCGCGCGTTGTTGCTCATGTTCTGCGCCTTGAATGGCGCCACGTTCAAGCCCTGGCGCGCCGCCCAGCGGCACAGCGCGGTGGTCAGCAGGCTCTTGCCGGCACCGCTGCTGGCACCCCAGATCATCAGGGCGGTTTTCATCTGGCTGCCGCCTCGATGTCGCCAGGCGGATCGATCGGCGCTCGCTCGCTATCGATGGTCGCTCTTCAACGCGACAACGGCCACGGTCCGCGATGCCAGTTGCCGGCGCTGATCGGCATCAGGCTTCGGCGTCGACTGGGGGAGCCGGGTTCCGGCACGCTGGCAGGGCAGATTGCCTTCACTGACCAATTTGTCGGCATCAACGCCCGGATCGGTCAATCGTCCAGCGCCAGCGCGACACGCGGTCGCCCGGCGGCGTCGTTCTGGATGCGGATCGAACCCTGGAATACATCGACCAGCGCGGCCTGAACGGCGGCGTCGGTCGGTGCACCCGCGGCGCGCAGGCGCCCTCGATCGAGTACCAGCAGCCGGTCGGCCTTCAGCGCAATCGGCAGGTCGTGCAGGACGCTCAGCACCGACCGCGGCTGTGCGCTGGCGTGGGCCAGTTGGCGAAACAGCCGGGCCATCGCAACCTGGTGCGGTGCATCGAGGTGGGTGGTCGGCTCGTCGAGCAGCAACAACGGCGCTTCGGTCGCGAGCACCCGCGCCAGCAGCACGCGCTGCCGTTCGCCGCCCGACAGTTCGTGCAGTCGGCGGTGTTGCCAGCCGGTGGATTCGGTCAAGGCCATCGCGTGATCGACGGCGATCCGGTCGGTCGCGTCGGTTGAGCCCAGCAAACCGGAGCGGGCGATGCGCCCGAGTTGCACCGTCTCCCGCACCGTCAGTTCGCCGGTCACATCGCCATGTTGCGCCAGCCAGGCCAGCTGGCGCGCCCGCTCGGCAGGCCGGGCGCCGCGCAAATCCGCTCCGTTCAGGGCGATATGTCCGGCGCTCAATGGCTGCAGGCCGGCCAGTGCCCGCAACAGGGTCGATTTGCCGGCGCCGTTCGGGCCGACGATGGCGGTCCATCCCGGATCGGTGCGCAGACTGATTCCCCGCAGCACCGCCTGGTTGCCCAGGCGCACATGGACCGCGTGGGCCTCGAGCAGCGTGTTCATGGATGCGTGCGCTGTTTCAGCAGCCAGACCAGGTAGCCGCCGCCCAGCACCGCCGTGATCACGCCGACCGGCAGTTCCTCTGGCGCAATCAGCGCGCGCGAGAATACGTCGGCCACCAGCAACAGGGCGGCCCCCATGGCAGCGCTGGCCATCAGCAGCCAGCCGTTCGGGCCCGGCGCATTCCGACGCACCAGATGCGGTGCGACCAGGCCGACGAAGGCCACCAGACCGGCCTGCGAGACCGCCAGCGCGGTGCCCAGGCTCAGCATCAGCACCAGCGTCAGGCGGACCTTCGGCAGATCGAGCCCGAGGCTGATGGCGCTGTCTTCGCCCAGCGTCAGCGCGTCGAGCGCACGCGCGTGGCGTCGCGCCAGCGCGACCAGCAGCGCCAGGCCGACCGCCATCAGTGCCAGTGCCCGCCAGCCGAGGAAACTGGTGCTGCCGAGCATGAAGGCCTGCTTGCCGCGCAAGGCGTCAGGTGACGCGACCGTGATCAAATCGCTCATCGCGCCGAGCAAGACCCCGACCACCACCCCGGCCAGCAGCAGCCTCAAGGTCTGCACGGCCCCGCGCGCCAGCGCCAGGGTCAGGGTGACACCCGCCAGGGAGCCGACGAACGCGGCCGTGACCAGGCCCAGCCGTTCGATCCAGACGATGGTGCCCAGGCTGATGTAGTCGCCGCCGACCGCCGCGATGGCCAGCACCAGCACCACGCCGAGTCCGGCTCCCGACGCGCTGCCGAGCAGGTAGGGGTCGGCGAGCGGATTGCGAAACAGCCCCTGCGCCAGCGCACCGGACAGCCCGAGCAAGGCGCCGACCAGCGCCGCGCCGAGGGTGCGTGGGGCGCGGATCTGGCCCAGGATCAGCCCGGCGTCGTCGCCATGCAGGTCGGCCCAGAACCCGCTGAGCGAGAAGCCGGCCGAGCCGGTTGCCATGCCCGCCAACAGCGCCAGCGCGATCAGCAGCAGCACCGTCCACGCCAGCCGTGTACGCCGGCGCGCATCGCTGTCGGCGGCGTCTGGCGCGCCGACCTGGAGCGATGCGTCGACCGGGTTCATCGTGGCGCGACGCGGTCGTGGCGCGGGCTCGTCGCCAGGCGCGCCAGGCAATCGGACAAGACCCGCGCGGCCTCGCCCAGCCGGGGGCCGGGACGGATCAGCAGTTCGTACGAGGCGCTGTCGAATCCGCACAGGCGCTGGTCGCGCACCACATCCAGCCGGTTCCAGCCAGGCCGCTGGATCAGGGCGGTCTGTTCGCGCTGTGCGCCCAAAATGATGTCGGGTTTCGCGCGGACCACGAATTCCGGATTGAGCTTCGGGAATGGCCCCAGTTCGGGCGGCACGATGTTGTTCATGCCGAGCCGGGTCAGCGTCTCGCCGATGAACGAGGTCGCGCCGGCGGCATGCGGGCCGCCGGCGATCTCGAAATACACGCGTTGACCTCGAACGGCTGGCGGCACGCGCGCGGCCGCTGCATCGAGCTCGCGCTCCAGGCGTGCCCAGACCTGATCGCCCTCGCGCGGCTTGCCGACCAGGCGCGCCAGCTCGCCGAGGGTGCGGCGCACATCGGCATGGCTGTCCGATCTGAAACGCAGCACGGTGAAGCCGAGTTCGTCGAGACGCGCCATCGCGCGCGACGAGGTCGAGGCCAGGATGACATCGGGCTTGAGTGCGGCGATGGCCTCGATGCGAGCATCCTCCAGTCCGCCCAGGTGTGGCAGCTTCGCAATCTCGGCAGGCCAGTTGGAGAATTGGTCCACGCCGACCAGACGCGGGCCCGCGCCGAGTATCCAGATCACCTCGCTGAGCGACGGCAACATCGAAACGATGCGGGTTGGTGGCGCCTCGAAGCGGTGCTCGGTGCCGCGGTCGTCTCGAACGATGATCGGCTGGGCCGGCGCAGCGACAGTGACCGCGCTGGCTAGCATCAGCGCGGCGCAGCGCAGAAAGGCCAGCAAGCTCGGTCGCGTGCGCGAAATCGATGTCATCGAAAGTCCATGGCGAGCGGTGCGTCGCCGGCCGCCAGCGAGGCGCCCCGCCGGCATGCCGGCAAGGCGCCAAGCCTGGTCAGAGGTTCGCTCAAGGCGTCGTCCAGCGCAAGGTGAGTTGCGCGTTCAGCCCCGGCGTGACATAGCTGCGGGCCAGTTCGTAGTCCTTGTCGCCGACATTGTCGATGCGGCCCTCCAGCGTCAGTCCGGGAATCAGCAGGCGGCTGGCATACAGGTTCAGCAGCCCGTAGCCGCCCAGTTTCTGGGTATTGTTCGCATCCTCGAAGCGTATGCCGGCCGCCTGTAGCTCGGCACCGACGGTCCAGCCCTGGAACCGGGTGTCGGCGCCGACCGTGGCCAGACGCCTGGCGCGCCGCTGCAGGATCTTGTCGGTGGCGACATTGCGCGGATCGTGCCAGTCGAGCGAGCCGCGCAGGCCGATCATGCCGAGCTGCGTGCGACCGGCCAGGGTGATGCCTTCGAGCTCGGCGCGGCCGACGTTGGCGTAACAACCAAAGCTGTCCAGGCACGGACCCGGCGGGCCGAACACGATCAGGTTGGTCACTTTGTTGCGCCAGGCGCTCAGGCTGGCTTCGCTGCCGGCGGCGGCCCAGCGCAGGCCGAGCTCGACATTGCGCCCGGTCTCCGGCACCAGCGCGGCGTTGCCATATTCGCTGAAACGCTGATACAGCGTCGGCACCCGAAACGAATTGGATGCCGCCGCCGTGACCCGCCAGTGTGGCGTGATGGCCCAGCCGGCGGCCAGGCTGCCGGTGCGCTTGGCGCCGAATTCGCTGTCCTTGTCGCGCCGAACATGGGCCTGCAGTCCGATCGGGCCGAAGTCCCCGCGCCAGCCGAGCCCGAGCGCATTCTGATGGCGACTGCCTTCCAGGGTGGGCGTGAAGCTCGTCGCGGGGTTCAACAACTTGTCCTCGCGGCGCTCCAACGTGGCCGTCAGCAACTGGCTGCCGAAACGCTGGTCGTGCTGGAAGGTGTAGTTGCGCAGCCTGGTTTCGGTGCGGTAAAAGCTGGGCTGCGATTCGTAGGTGCTGTCGGACTGGCCGACCTGGACCCGGGTGGTGGCGTCCGGCGTCCAGCTGCCTTCCCACCCCAGGCTGCCGGTGCGCAGCGAATGGTGGTTGATGTCGTCGAAGCCGGCAGTGAAACCGTCGTATTGCGAGCGCAATTTGCTGGCCAGCAGCGAGGCGTTCACACGGTGTCTGGGGTCGAGCTGCCAGCCGACGCGTGCCTGGACAGCATGGCGACGCCAGCCGTCCTTGTCGGGATTGGCGGTGACGGCGGTGCGGGAGTTGTAGCCGTCGCTGCGGCCCTGCGAGGCCGACAACGAATAGTCGATCGCCTGTGCCGCGCCGCTGATGCCGGCCTGCACCTGGCGGGTGCGGTATGAACCCACGGTAACCGCGGCGGTGGGTCGCGCAGCGCCGCGGCCACGTTTGGTGAAGAACTGGACCACGCCCGCAACGGCGTCGGACCCGTAGATCGCCGCGGCCGGGCCGCGCAGAACTTCGATGCGTTCGATCTGGTCCAGCGGGATCTGCTCCCAGATGGCGCCGCCGGTGGCCTGCGAGTCGACCCGGACGCCGTCGATATAGACGGCGGTGTGGCGCGCCTCGTTGCCGCGGATGAAGACCGTGGTCGCGCTGCCGGGACCGCCGCTGCGCGACATTTCGATGCCGGGCAGGCGGGCCAGCAGATCACCGACACCGGTGACACCGCTTCGCTCGATCATCGCGCGGTCGATCACCGAGACGTCGGCCAGCACCGACGACAGCGGCTGCGGCGTTCGGGTGGCCGTGACGATCACAGGGTCGAGCGTCGTGGCGGAACCAGATTGGGCCAGCGCGGGCAGCGCCGTGAGCAGGGACGAAAGAGCAATGGATGTGGCAAGGACGCGGCAGACGCGACCGGAGGCAGACGAAGTCATGAGGGTAGGAGTGGGCCAACCGCGCTGGTCCGCTTCCCCGCGGACTGGCGCCTCACGGCGAATGCTTGCGCATGCGCCACCTTGCTGGCCGGTATCCGGGCTGACGGAGACTACCCGTGACGCCTTCCCAGGTGCATCGCACATGGCGATGCCCTCCCAGTGGCCGAAAGTCACGAGTCGGATGCCGAACCGCAATGGCACCCGTCCGCTTACCGTTGCGGGGGCAGCTCAGGTCAAAGTCGGGCCTGTCAAGACCGTTCCCCCCTGATTCCCGTTGAACTGTCTCGGCGGAACGCTTCGACAAGCACCAACGGCGACATCATAGCGTTTGGGTCAGCGGTGCAACGGTACGAGCCGAATGTTTCCTCAGCTTCGCTGGATCGAAGTCGAAAACAGAGCGTGAAGACCAGCTTCCCGCCCTCATCTTGCCGTGCATGACCGCTCTGCTCGACTGATGGACGGAACCGGCTGCGCATGGCCACCGCTGCGGCGGGTCTGACGGGTGCTGCCGACAAGCCGACGCCTGGGGCGGGCGGGCGCTGAGCGGGCGGCCTCGATGTCGGCTGGGCGTTGACTCGGTGGATGTCGAGGCGGATGGCATCATGTACCTTTTCGACTCCAACGAATGACGAAACGCTTGGCCATTGTTTCCCGCGAGCGGCGGACCTGGCTTGCGCAGGCGACCAGCGGCCTGCTCGGCGCACGCCTGGGTGCCGTCGGATCGGTTTCCCTGCTCGGCACCGCGATCGCGTTTCTGAGTGGCTGTGCATCGCCCAGCACCCAATTGCTGCAGAGGCATCGGCCCGCCGGCTTGCCGGACGAGGTCGAACTCGACTCGACACCGTTTTTTGCACAGACCGCGTACGACTGCGGACCGGCCGCGCTGGCAACTGCACTTGGCGCCAGCGGCGTCGAAGCCGACCCGAAGCTGCTTGCGCAACAGGTGTTCATGCCGGCGCGCCAGGGCAGCTGGCAGGTCGAGATGCTGGCGGGCGCGCGGCGTGCGCTGGCGGTGCCGACGCGCATTCCCGGCACCCTGGAGGCGATCATGCGTGAGCTGGTGGCCGAGAACCCGGTCGTGGTGCTGCAGAACCTCGGGCTCGATGTGCTGCCGGTCTGGCATTACGCGGTTGTGGTCGGCTATTCGCTGCCGCGCCAGGAGTTCGTATTGCGCTCGGGCGTCAACCCGCGAGAGATTCTGCCGCTTCCGATCTTCGATCTGTCCTGGGCGCGGGCCGGCAGCTGGGCATTTGTCGTCACACCGCCCGGTCACTGGCCGCCGACCGCACAACAACAAGCCATGGTCGATGCCAGCATCGGCTTCGAGCGCGCAGCGCCACCGCGGCTGGCCCAAACCGTCTATGCCAGCGCGCTGAACCGCTGGCCGGGCAACCTGGCGCTGATGATGGGCTTGGGCAACACGGCCTTTGCTGCGGGCAGCAAGGTGCTGGCAGCCGACAGTTTCGGCGCTGCAGCGCGGCTGCACGACAGTGCTGCGGCCTGGATCAACCTCGGCCGCACCCTGCTCGACGCGGACCTGCCGACATCGGCCTGGCGGGTTGCGCTGGAAGCCGAGTACCTGGACGACCCGGCCTGGCGCAGTGAAACCACCGCTTTGCTGCGCGACGCATGGGCCGCCCGGCAACCGGGCGAGTTGGCACGCTGAGCCCTGTCGGACGCCATTGCGCGTGTGCACGCGCTCGGGATGATTGCCTTAAAGTCGTTGCATCGGGTGCCGTTTTCAGGCGCCCTCATCGCCTCGACAACGGATTGCCCATGACTGAATCAACCAGCTACACACCGCCGAGAGTATGGACCTGGGACAAGGAGAGCGGCGGCAAGTTTGCCAGCATCAATCGCCCGATTGCCGGACCGACCCACGACAAGAAGCTGCCGGTCGGCAAACACCCGTTGCAGCTTTATTCGATGGCGACGCCGAATGGTGTCAAGGTCACCGTGATGCTGGAGGAATTGCTGGCGCTGGGCCATGCAGGCGCCGAATATGACGCCTGGTCGATCAAGATCGGTGATGGCGATCAGTTCGGCTCCGGTTTTGTCGAGGTGAATCCGAACTCGAAGATCCCGGCCTTGCTCGATCGCAGCGCCGAGCCTGCGATCCGGATCTTCGAGTCCGGTGCCATCCTGCTGTATCTGGCCGAAAAATTCGGTGCCTTCCTTCCGACCGAACCCGCGCGGCGCGCAGAGTGCCTGTCCTGGCTGTTCTGGCAGATGGGCAGTGCACCGTATCTGGGAGGAGGGTTCGGGCACTTTTATGCCTATGCCCCCTTCAAGATCGAATATGCGATCGACCGTTTTGCGATGGAGGTCAAGCGTCAACTCGATGTACTGGATCGGCGCCTGGCCGACAACGAGTACCTGGCCGGAAGCGATTACACGGTTGCCGACATCGCCGTCTGGCCCTGGTATGGTTCCTTGTCCAAGGGCCTGCTGTACGAGGGTGGAGAGTTTCTGCAGGTGCAGGATTACCGCCATGTGCAGCGCTGGACCAACCAGATCGCCGAGCGTCCGGCGGTGCGGCGGGGCCGGATGGTGAACCGCTCGTGGGGCGAGCCGGCCAGCCAATTGCACGAGCGACATGACGCGAGCGACTTCGATACCCGCACGCAGGACAAGCTCGGCTGAGCGCTCAGGTCGCCCGATTGCCCGGGCCAAACCGTTGCACCAAACTGCTGACGACTTGGTATACTGTTGTTTTATACAGTATCGGAGCCGTCATGTCGTTTGCCTATCGCCAGAACTATGCCCCGCGTCGATCGCTTCGGCTGCCCGCCTGGCTCAACCTGATCTGGCGCTGGCTCTGACGGTTGGTGACTCCGCCGTCGGCGAAACGGCCGCTCACCGCCCCGCCGCTCGTCGCCCCGCCGCTCATCGCCCCGCCGCTCATCGTCCCGATATCTGACGAGTGGTCCGACGGCGTTGCGGCCGGTCCCGCCTGTTTCCTTTGGTTTCCACGGTCGGATCCCTCCGACACGTCAAAGGGCCGAGCGCCGATATTTTGTTCCCGGCCAAGTGAGCACCATGTACTCACAGGTCGACGTCATCCTGACGTTGCCGCGAGAAGACAGACGGTGCCGGTTCGGCACCGCCCCCTCACAAGGAGCGAAACATGGGACACCAACTCAATTTGAAGATCGTCAGCGCTGCCGTGGTCGGTGCTTTTGCATTCGCACCGCTAATCGGTCATGCGGCCGATGACAAGAACAAGGCGGCAGTGACCGACAACAAGAACATGTCGACCACTCCGATGACCAAAAGCGATCGCGTGGTGTACAGCGACCGTGAAAACATGAAGCCCTGGACGAACGAAAAGGATGCGCTCAAGGCCATGCTGAAGACTGGTCAAGACAAGGCCGCATACGCCAAGACGCTGACCGACAGCGGCTATCAGATCACCTCCATCAACGCCGACAAGCCGGATTACGTCGAATACGAAGTGGTGAAGGGTGGTCATTCGTACGAGGTCCAGATCGGCTTCGACAAGACCAGCCGCATGGGCAACAAGATCGACATCGACTCCAACATGTGGCGCGCCGATACAACCAAGATGGCCATGCGTGGTGACAAGGTTGATCGTGCGGCCAAATATGTGCCGGCAAACGATCGATTCAGTGATCGCAGCCGCATGAAGGCTTGGACGGGCGAAAAAGAGCAGCTTGAAAAGGCCCTGACGCTGGGTCAGGACAAGGCTGCCTATGCGGCTCAGCTGAAGAAGATGGGTTACCAGATCACCTCGACAAACGACAACGAGAAAGACTATCTCGAATACGAGGTGGTGAAGGGCGACAACAGCTACGAGATCCAGATCGGCATGGAAGCCGGGAAGGGCAAGAAGGTTGACGTCACAACCAACATGTGGCAATCGGAAGCGACTGAAAAAGCGCTCGCCATGAAGAAATAAGCGCCGCACTGTTGCGCAAACAGGGGGCTGCAGCTGCAGAGCTGCAGCCCTTTTTCGTCAGAAGCCGGCTGCCTGCTGACGTGGGCTTGATTGGCAGACCTAGGGTGATCCCTGAATCAGAAAAGCTTTACGATCAGTATACTGAATCTCAAACGCGGCTCGCCTTTCGGCTTCCGCATCCGGAGCTGCGGAATCCTGGACGGGAGTCGTCATGTTCGCCAAGAACGCCTGGTACGTTGCCTGCACGCCGGACGAAATCTGCGACAAACCGTTCGGCCGGAAGATCTGCGGCGTGTCGATGGTTCTCTACCAGGGGCCGCAGGGCAAGGTTGCCGCGCTGGAAGATTTCTGTCCGCACCGGGGTGCGCCGCTGTCACTCGGGCGGATCGTCGACGGCAAACTGGTCTGCGGTTATCACGGTCTTGAAATGGGCTGCGACGGCAAGACCATCTCGATGCCGGGCCAGCGGGTCCGCGGGTTTCCGGCCATCCGTGCCTATCCGGCAGTCGAGCACCACGGCTTCGTCTGGGTGTGGCCTGGCGACCCGGCGCTGGCAGACGAAGCGCAACTGCCGGATCTGAAATGGGCCGGCAAGCCCGACTGGGCCTACGGCGGGGGCATGTATCACGTCGCCTGCGACTATCGGCTGATGATCGACAACCTGATGGATCTGACGCACGAGACCTATGTCCACGCGAACAGCATCGGACAGCGCGAAATCGACGAAACACCGACCAAGACCGTCAGCGAAGGCAACGAGGTGATCACCAGCCGGCACATGATAAACATCATGCCGCCGCCGTTCTGGCAGATGGCCTTGCGCGGCAACCAGCTGGCCGACGACGTTCCGGTCGACCGTTGGCAGATCTGCCGCTTCACGCCACCGAGCCACGTGATGATCGAAGTTGGCGTTGCTCACGCGGGCCATGGCGGCTACGACGCCGATCCGAAGGTCAAGGCGTCGAGCATCGTGGTCGACTTCATTACCCCGGAGACCGAGACCTCGATCTGGTACTTCTGGGGCATGGCGCGCAATTTCAATCCGGACGACGCTGCCTTGACGGCCAGCATCCGCGAAGGGCAGGACAAGATCTTCAGCGAGGACCTGGAGATGCTCGAGCGCCAGCAGCAGAACCTGCTGGCCCATCCCGAGCGCCAGTTGCTGAAGCTCAATATCGATTCGGGTGGTGTGCAATCGAGACGCATGATCGACCGGCTCATCGAGAAAGAACAGCAGCAGACGCCAGCCGTGGCGAACCCCTGAGCATCACCGACCATGAACACGTCCGACCTGCAAGTCCGCGTCGTCCGAAAGCGGACCGAAGCACAAGACATCTCGAGTTTCGAGCTCGTCAACCTCGACGATCGACCGCTGCCGGCGTTTTCGGCCGGGTCCCACATCGACGTGCACCTGCCGAACGGCCTGACGCGCCAGTATTCGTTGTGCAACAACCCCAACGAAGGGCATCGCTACCTGATCGGTGTGTTGCGCGACACGGCATCGCGCGGCGGCTCGCAAGCCATGCACGAACTGGTGAATGAAGGCGACGTGCTGCACATCAGCACGCCGAAGAACCACTTCCCGCTGGCCCATGAATCGAGCCACAGCATCCTGCTGGCCGGCGGCATCGGCGTGACACCGATCCTGTGCATGGCCGAGCGGCTGGCGGTTGCCGGCGCATCGTTCGAGATGCACTACGCCACGCGCTCGCCCGATCGCACCGCCTTTCGCGAGCGGATCGCGGCATCCAGCTTTGCGCAGCGGGTCGCTTTTCACCACGACGATGGTCCGGACGAGCAGAAGCTGCGCATCGAGGGTCTGCTGAATCCGGTGCGGCCGGGCGTGCACCTGTATGTCTGCGGTCCCAAGGGTTTCATGGACTGGCTGCTCGATGCAGCGCGCAAGGCCGGCTGGCCGGCCGATCAGCTGCACTACGAATTTTTCGGCGCCGAGGTCGTCAAGTCGGACACGGATACGGGCTTCGAGGTCAAACTGGCGAGCTCCGGCAAGATCGTCGCGGTTGGCAAGGATCAGTCGATCGTGCAGGCCCTGTCGGCCGCAGGGGTCGAGATCCCGGTATCGTGCGAGCAGGGCGTCTGCGGAACCTGCCTGACCCGCATCCTTGAGGGCGAACCCGACCACAAGGATATGTATCTCACGCCCGAAGAGCAGGCCGCGAACGACCAGTTCACACCCTGTTGCTCACGCTCCAAGTCGGCGCTGCTGGTGCTGGATCTGTGATGAGCGCGGTGCTGGAACCGGGGGGTGCCATGCCAGCGGGCCAAATCCCCGCCGAAATTGCCTTGCGTGATCAGCCCGGACACCTGATACGCCGTGCCCATCAGATTGCGGTCTCGGCCTTTCACGATAGCCTGGGCCGTCAGGTGACGCCAGTCCAGTACGCCGTGATGCGCATCCTGCAGGACAAGCCGGGGATCGATCAGGTGACGCTGGCCCGCGAGGCCGCGCTTGACACCTCGACGGCGGCCGACATCGCAGCCCGCCTCGACGCCAAGGGCTGGATCGAGCGCGAATTGCTGGCCCGTGGCCAGCGCAGCCTGCAACTCACCACGCGTGGTCGTGAGGTGCTCGATTCCCTGGTGCCGTCCACGGCGCGATTTCAGTGCCAGCTGCTGAGTCGTCTCGATGCGATCGAGCAGGCAGAGTTCATGCGCCTGTTGCGCAAATTCGTCGGCGACCCCGTTGTCCCTGAGCGGGCGCGGGCGCCCGATCGGTCGCTGATCAGGCCGCCGCTGCGACGCTGAGGCGTTTTTCGCGCGCCCGTCTGCCGAGCGGCAGCCGCAGTGCGGCCCAGGCACCGAAGACGATGCCGGCCACCGCCAGCACGGCACCCGCAGACAGCATCGCCAGGCCGGTCAGGCCCTGCCCGATCGAGCATCCCAGCGCGGTGACGCCGCCGAAGCCCATCAGCGTCGCACCGATCAGATGCTCTACCAGCTGGCGCGGCGATTCGAAGGACTCGACCCGGAAATCGCGACGCAGCAACGCCGACAGCGCGCTGCCCAGCAGCACGCCGAGCGACAGCGCGACGCCGAAGGTGAGTACGGTGTTCTTGTCGGTCCAGAAGGTCAGCAGATCCAGCGATGCGCCCAGCGGTGCGATGAAGCTGAGCCCCTCCGGCCGGCGCGACTGCGTCGCCAGCCAGGCCGCCTCCAGCGTGTCGGGGTGTTCGGCGATGAAGCCGATGTTGCCGGTCAGATACCAGGCCGCCGGCACCAGCAGGCCGATCAGCGCGCCCCCGATCCATTGCCGGGCCGAGGTGCCGTTGCGGGTGCGCAGCATCCACCAGATGATCACCGCTGCCAGCCCGGCGACGATCAGCCAGCGCATCGCAGCCGGGTTGAAACCGCCTGCGGTGCCCAGCAGCGTGCCCAGGTCCTGCGAACCGCCGAGCGTCACCGCACGGCTGTCCAGCCATTCCGCCCTGGGCTGCGCGAACAGGCCACGCACCGTCATCAGGCCGCTGATCGCGACGACCAGCAGCGTGACGATGGCCCGCAGGTCGCCGGCTCCCGCCTTGACCAGACTGCGCTGCGGGCAGCCGCGCGCCAGGATCATGCCGTAGCCGAACAGCACGCCGCCGACCAGATACGAGGCCCAGACGAAGCGTTCGGTCCAGGCAGTGCTCTTGCCGGCATCGAACAAGCCCTGGGCGATCAGCAACTGGGTGCTGATGGCGGCCACCAGTATGGCCATCAGCCAGCTCGACAGGCGGCCGGGCTGGCGCTGCAGCACCCAGTCGGCGATCGCCCCCCGCACGCAGAAGCGCGACCACTGTCCGACCGCACCGAACAGCAGGCCGAGCACGAGCGCTCCCCAGATCACCAGTTGTGCCGCGCATTGCGCCGTCGACTCGGAATTCATTGCCGCTACCCACTGTGAAAAAAGCCCGCCATTTTCGCGCCAAATCAGCGCCTCTGCCGAGATTCGCTGCAGCGCAGCATCGGCGCTGGCGCCATCCGGCGAAATGGCCCGCCTTCTGCCTGTTTATCCCGCTCAAGTTTTCAGCCACGCCGAGAACAATCGTCGAGCACCCGGAGGTGGTGTATCGCCATGGCTGATCAAGGTTCAGAAGACAAACCACTACCAGCGTCCCCGCGCAAGATCAAGAAAGCGCGTGAGGACGGCAACCTGCCGCGATCGCAGGATTTCGGCCATTTCGCCGCCATCACCGCCGGCGGTTCGGCCTTGGTGGTGCTTGCGCCGCAGCTTTCGGCCTGGATGCAGCAGGTACTGATCGAGGGGCTTCGCTTCGATTCGCAGGCGGTGATGCGCACCGAATTCATGGGCGAGCGTCTGTCCGAGCTCGCGCTCAAGCTGCTGGCCATCGTCATTCCGCTGGGCGTGTTGATGGCGACGGTGGCAGTGATGGCATCGATCGCGATCGGTGGCTGGAACTTCAGCATCAAGGCGCTGCAGCCCAAATTCTCCAAGTTCAATCCGATCGCCGGGCTGCCACGGATCTTCGCCAAACAGCAGCTGATCACGGCCCTGAAAGCCTGCGCGCTGGCGCTGCTGCTGGGAATCGTCGGTGCCTTCTACCTGAAGGCCCATGTGCTCGATTTCGCCAGCACGCTGGACATGGCTTTGCCGACGGCCATCGCCTTCGTCGCCCGCACGATCCTGTTCGGCCTGATGTTCCTGCTGCTGGTCATCACCTTGTTCGCGGCAGTCGACGCGCCGCTGCAAAAATGGCTGCACTTGTCGCGGCTGAAGATGAGCCACAACGAGGTCAAGCAGGAATTCAAGCAGGCCGAGGGCAACCAGGAAATCAAGTCGAAGATCCGGCAGATGATGCGCGACGCCTCGCGGCGGCGCATGATGGCCGCGGTGCCGACCGCCGATCTGGTGGTGATGAACCCGACCCACTACGCGGTCGCGCTCAAGTACGACGAGGCCAGGATGGGTGCACCCCGGGTCGTCGCCAAGGGCGCCGACCTGATCGCGCTGGCGATCCGCGACCTCGCCAAGAGCTCGAAGGTGCCGGTGCTGCAATCGCCGGTACTGGCTCGCGCGCTGTATGCCCACAGCCAGATCGACCGCGAAATCCCGGCCGCGCTGTTCGGTGCGGTGGCGCAGGTGCTGGCCTATGTCTACCAGCTGCGCGCGGCGATGGCCGGGCGCGGCGCGATGCCGGCCGACCTGCCGCCACTCGATGTCCCGGTCGAACTTGACCCGCACCACGTTGTTGGTGGCGCCTCGGAGCAACCCGCATGAATCCCGTGCTGATCAAGCTGCAGACGATGCTCGGCGCCAACGGCAGCGCCGCCAAGGCCTTGATGGCGCCGCTGTTCATCATCATGGTGCTGGCGATGATGGTGTTGCCGCTGCCGCCGTTCGCACTCGACCTGCTGTTCACCTTCAACATCGCGATGGCGTTGATGGTGATGGTGGTTGCCGCCTACATGGTGCGGCCGCTCGATTTCGCGGTCTTCCCGTCGGTGATCCTGCTGACCACGCTGCTGCGACTGTCGTTGAACGTCGCATCGACCCGCGTCGTGCTGGTCGAGGGCCACACCGGCCCGGGCGCCGCCGGTGCGGTGATCGAATCCTTCGGCCATTTCCTGATCGGCGGCAATTTCGCGGTCGGTCTGATCGTATTCGCGATCCTGGTGGTGATCAACTTCATCGTGATCACCAAGGGTGCCGAGCGGATCGCCGAGGTCGGCGCGCGCTTCACCCTGGATGCGATGCCCGGCAAGCAGATGGCGATCGATGCCGACCTGAACGCCGGCCTGATCGACGACAAGGAAGCCAAGCGACGTCGCGCCGAGGTCGGCGAAGAGGCCGAATTTTTCGGCTCGATGGACGGCGCCAGCAAATACGTGCGCGGCGATGCGATGGCGGGCTTGCTGATCTTGCTGATCAACATCGTCGGCGGCTTCATCATCGGCGTGTTGCAGCACGATCTGAGTGCCAGCGAAGCCGCCAGCACCTATGTCCTGCTGGCCGTCGGCGATGCGCTGGTGGCGCAGATCCCGTCGCTGCTGATCTCGGTCGCGGCGGCGATGGTGGTGTCGCGAGTCGGCAAGGATCAGGACGTCGGCAGCCAGATCACCAAGCAGGTTTTCAATTCGCCGCGCGCGCTGGCGATCACGGCCGGCGTGATCGGGCTGCTCGGCGTAATTCCGGGCATGCCTCACGTTGTCTTCCTGCTGATTGCCAGCGGCGCCGGCTACGCGGCCTGGCGAATGAACCGCAACATGCAGCTCGCCAAGACGGCACCACCTCCGGCAGCAACGCCCGCGAACGAACCCAACGGTGAAGCCAGCTGGGACGATCTGCAGCCGGTCGACACCCTCGGCCTGGAAGTCGGCTACCGCTTGATCGCACTCGTCGACAAGGCGCGCGAAGGCGACCTGCTGGCGCGCATCAAGGGTGTGCGCAAGAAGTTTGCGCAGGATGTCGGTTTTCTGCCGCCGTCGGTTCACATCCGCGACAACCTCGAGCTCAAGCCCAGCATGTACCGGCTGACCTTGCGCGGCGCGGTGGTCGGCGAGGGCGAGGCTTTCCCGGGCATGTTGCTGGCGATCAATCCGGGTGGCGCGACCACGCAGCTGATCGGCACCCGCACCACCGATCCGGCGTTCGGCCTGCCGGCGGTCTGGATCGAGGAGCGCCAGCGAGAAAGTGCCCAAATGGCCGGATTTACGGTGGTTGATTGCTCGACCGTCGTGGCCACCCATCTTTCACACTTGATGCAGCTTCATGCGGCCAGGTTGTTGGGTCGCGTGGAGACCCAGCAGCTGGTCGACCATGTCACCCGGCTGGCCCCCAAACTGATCGAGGACGTGGTTCCCAAAATGGTCGGCATCGCCGTTCTGCAGAAGGTGCTCCAGCTGTTGCTCGATGAAGGTGTGCACATCCGCGACATGCGCTCGATCATCGAGAGCCTGGCCGAAGAAGCCGCTGTCGTCACCGATCCGATGGAACTGGCGCGCCGCATCCGCATCCACATGGCGCCGGCCATCGTGCAACAGATCTATGGCCCGACCCGCGAACTCGATGTCATCGCGCTGGAACCGGAACTCGAGCGGCTGGTCACGCAGGCGCTCAATTCGCCGCATGGCGCGGCACTCGACCCGGGTGTGGCCGAAACCCTCAGCCGCAGCGCCAGCGAATCGGCCAAGCGCCAGGAAGACCTCGGTCTGCCGGCCTGCCTGCTGGTGCCCGATCTGATCCGTGCGCCGATGTCGCGCCTGCTCAAGCGTGCGGCGCCGCGCCTGAAGGTGCTGGGCCACAGCGAAATTCCCGACACCCATTCGATCCGAATCGGTTCGGTCATCGGGGGCACGGCATGACGCGGAACGCCACCCGGATGCCGAACCCATCCCGTACTGACCGCCCCGGAGACACCGCATGAATGTCAAACGTTTTACCGCGCGAACCTCGCGCGATGCGCTGAATCTGGTTCGCCAGGCGTTCGGCGAAGAGGCGGTGGTGCTGTCGACCAAGCCGTGCGACGACGGTGTCGAGGTGATGGCGATGGCGCCGGAAAGCGTCGCCAATATCGAGCGGGTTTCCGCTGCAGGCCAGGAGCCGGCACGGCCCGCCGCAGCGCGTTCGAACCGGCTGCCGCTGACCGAACGTGCCGCGGTGCGCGCCAGCGAACGCATCGAGCCGATGCGGCAGAACTCGACCCCGGTCGAGGCCGACGTCGAACAGCTGGCAATGAGCACCTTGTCGTTCCAGGACTATGTGCGTGAGCGGATGCTGAAGAAGCGCGAAGCCGAGCTGCGCGGCCAGACCCGTGAAGCGGCACCGGAGCAGCAGCCCCGCATGCCGGCTGAACGGCCGGCCGCCGCGCCAGCGACGAAACGTGCCGCAGCCGCTGCGGCAGCCCCGGCAGCCCCGGCCAAGCGGCGTGACCCGCCGGTGCTGCTGGATGAATTGCGCAGCTTCGAGCCGGACTCGCAGTTTCAGGAGCGCCGCACGGCGGCCGACGACGGCCTGTTCGGCGCCGGCGCACGCCGCGAGCAGCAGGACATGATGAACGAGTTGCGTTCGATGAAGGGCATGATCGAGGAACGTTTCGGTGCGCTGGCCTTCATGGAGAAGCTGCAACGGCAGCCGGCCCAGGCCCGATTGAGCCAACGGCTGCTCGACTGCGGTTTTTCACCGGCGCTGATCCGCAAGCTGGCTCAGGGCATGGGCCCCGAGGTCAGCGACGAAGCCAGCTGGGCCGGCGCGATTCTCGAGCGCAACCTGCACACTGCCGAACACGAGGCGCCGCTGGAAGACCAGGGCGGCGTGCTGGCGCTGGTCGGTCCGACCGGTGTCGGCAAGACCACCACGACGGCGAAGATCGCCGCCGCTTTTGCAACCCGCCATGGTGCATCCAACCTGGGCTTGATCACGCTCGACGCCTACCGCGTCGCGGCGCATGAACAACTGCGCGCCTACGGGCGCATCCTCGGGGTGCCGGTGCATACCGCACACGACCGGGCATCGCTCGAGGATCTGCTCGAATTGCTCAGCGCCAAGAAGATGGTGCTGATCGATACGGCCGGCATGGCACAGCGCGACAGCCGCACCCAGGACCTGCTGGAGATGCTGTCGCATCGCAGCATCAAGAAGCTGCTGGTTCTGAATGCGGCCTCGCAGGGCGAAACGATCGAGGACGTGCTGGTGTCTTATCGCGCCAGCCAGGCGCGCGGTGTCGTGTTGTCGAAGATCGACGAGGCGGTCAAGCTCGGTCCGGCGCTTGACGCCCTGATTCGGCATCGCCTGACCGTGCTGGCGGTTGCGAATGGCCAGCGCGTGCCCGAAGACTGGCACCGCCTGTCGGCCCATGCGCTGGTCCAGCGCGCGGTGCGCGCCACCGCCGCACCGGCCTGGAAGGTCGATGCCGACGAGGTCAGCCTCGTCTTTGCGGCGCCTCAGCAGCAGACCAGCCGCAAGGGCGGACGCCCCGCGCCGCAGGCACCGCAAGCCTGACCGCCTGCCGAACCGACGCTGCGTGCCGAATCCACCCCGATTGCCGAAGTCATGAACCCAACCGTTCCAGCTAAGCCAGTCCACGATCAGGCCGACGGCTTGCGCCGCCTGTTTGCTCATGCGCAGGCACGCTACCTGCCGGTGGTCTCGAATCCGCACATGGCCTTCGGCGGCGTGATGCTGGAGCGCATCTGCACCGCACTGGCCGAGCTCGGTTGCCATACGCTGGTCGTCGACGCCGGCGAGCGCGCGCCAAATCCCAAGGAATGGGCCGTGATGGATCTGGCCGATTGTGTTGAAAGCCTGTCTGCCAATGTGTCGTACCTGGCCGCACGCGGATTGCCATTGCGCTTCGTCGATGCACGTGGATCGACAACAGCCTTCCTGCAGGCTGCGGCTGATGCGCGACCACAGGCCGACGTGGTGTTAATCCACGCCGGCGCTTCCGACCTTTGCCGACTGTTCGGCCAGGCCGACCGCACGCGCTGCGCCAGCCCGCTGGTGCTGGCCGACGAACATCCGGCCAGCGTGACTCATGCCTATTCAGGCATCAAGCTGCTGTCGCAGCGTGGCGATCATCAGGTCCAGGACCTGTTGCTGTGTGCTTCGGCCAGATCGCGTCGGGCCGATCGGATCGGCCAGCAGCTGGCCCGCTGTGCCGATGAATTTCTGGGCGCTGTCGTGCGTGAATGCCTGCGCATCGATCCCGCCAGCCATGCCGAGCAGTCTCCCGAAACCGGCTTGCGACGTTGGGCGTGCGACGTGATGCAGCCGCAGGCCCTGCCGGTTATTCCACCGATGCCCCCATCTGAGGTTGCGCCGCAACCTTGGGCCCACGCGGTTGCGATGGCGTACCGCGCCACCGACGCCGCGGCGGCAATGAACTGATTTTTCGGAGTTGCGCATGTACACCGCCAAGGGTCGACTCGACGTCAATACGATGCTGAAGCAATATAGCCCGCTGGTGCGCCGGCTGGCGCATCAGATGATCGCCAAATTGCCTGCCAACGTCGAAATCGACGACCTGATCCAGGTCGGAATGATCGGCCTGACCGATGCGCTGAGCCGCTTCGATACCGACCAGGGCGTTCAGTTCGAGACCTTTGCCACCCAGCGCATCCGCGGTGCGATGCTCGACGAACTGCGCGGCAACGACTACCTGTCGCGCGGCATCCGCAAGCAGCAGCGCAATATCGAGGCCGCCGTGCACAAGCTCGAGCAACGGCTCGGTCGTGCGCCGCAAGAAAGCGAGATTGCCAAGGAGATGGGCCTGGATCTGGACGAATACCAGGAACTGCTCGGCAAGGTGCGGGGTACGCAACTGGTCTATCTCGAGGACATGTCGGGTGACGAAGGCGACAACGATTTCCTCGATCGCCATGTGGCCGACGAAGATCTCAACCCGCTGGCTCAGTTGCAGGACCACCGGATGCGCGAGGCGCTGGTCGCCGCGATCAAGCATTTGCCCGAACGCGAACAGTTCGTGATGAGCATGTATTACGAACAGGACATGAACCTGAAGGAAATCGCGGCCGTGCTGAAAGTGACCGAGTCGCGGGTGTGCCAGTTGCACAGCCAGTCGATTGCTCGCCTGCGGGTCAAGCTGCGCGAGTTCTGATGGCGCCGCCCCGCAGCGGCTTCGCTGCTCCTCGACAAGGCAGCCGCAGCGGCCGCTTGTCGGAGCCGGATCTGCAGCGGGTGCCTGATCGCCACCGTGCCGACAAGGCCCGGCGCCCCCGGAGCACGCCCTCCGAACTGGTTCAGCGCCTGAGTGCGCTCTGGCCGCTGCCGGCGCTGCTGTCGTGGGTCGCAGCCTGGGGCAGCTATCGCGCGCTGATCACCTACGGCACCGAGCCGGCTGTTGCGGCTGTCCTCGGGATCGGCCTGGCGTCGGTATTCGCGTTGTCAGGATCGACCCGCTGGCGGCGGGTCTTCATTGCCGGCGGCTTTCCGGTTTCATTGATCGCAGGCGGAGCGCTGACGGGCTGGACCTCGGCGCTCTGGCTGGCACCGCTGGCCTTGTTGCTGCTGCTGTACCCGCTGGCCAGCTGGCGCGATGCGCCCTTGTTCCCGACACCGGTCGGCGCCTTGCGCGGAATCGAGAACGTCGCCGAATTGCCGCCCGGCGCCCGGATCGTCGACGCCGGATGCGGATTGGGTGCCGGCCTGGTCGAACTGAGGCGTGCCTATCCGGAATCGACACTTGTCGGCCTGGAATGGAGCTGGCCGCTGACACTGGTTTGCCGGCTGCGCAAACGCTTCGCCAGCGTGTCACGCGCCGACATCTGGGCCGCCGACTGGTCGAGCTACGACATGGTCTACCTGTTCCAGCGCCCCGAGAGCATGGCGCGCGCAATCGCCAAGGCCAATCGCGAACTGCGACCAGGCAGCTGGCTGGTGAGCCTGGAATTCGAGGCGGTCGGTCTGGTCGCCCAGGCGCGGGTCGAAACCGTAGCGGGCAAGCCGGTGTGGCTTTATCGCGCGCCGCTGGTCGCTGCCAGCGTCGGTGCTGCCTCGTAGGGGCGTGCCGACGAGCTCGATTCCGGGGCGACCATCGCAGTCGAGCGGGTGCGCGGCGCAGTGGTATTGACGAAACCGGCCACATCATCGAGCACCGGCCCGATGAAACGCAGCGGCCAGGCGAAGGCGCCAGCCAGCGTCACGTGGTTGGCGCGCGGGTAGACCTGATAGCTCACCGGTACGCCGACCGCCCGCAAGCGGGCCACCATCTGCGCCGAATTACGGGTCGGGTTGACCAGCTTGTCGTCTTCTGCCGCACCGATGAAGGTCGGGGGCGAGCCGGCCTGCGCGAACTCGATCGGCTGCGAGTCCGGCGGGTAGTTCGGGTGATGGAACACCGGCTTGGCGTCCGGATTCTCGATCGGGTAGAAATCGTAAGGACCGGCCAGGCCGATCCAGCCCGCAAGGCGTTTCGGATCCTGCCCCTGTTCCTTCAGCCAGCGCTCGTCGAGCGCCAGCATCGCGGCGTTGTAGCCGCCGGCGCTGTGCCCCATCACGAATACCCGCGTCGGATCGGCACTGAGCGAGCGGGCCTCGCGCAGGCCGTAGGCGAGGGCGCTCGCGCTGTCCTGCAGAAAATCCGGGTAGGTCACTTCGGGATACAGCCGGTAGTCGGCGACCAGCGTCACGACCCCACGCGATGCCAGCGCCTCGCCGACGAACTTGTAATCAGTCCGCGAGCCGGAATTCCACGATCCGCCATAGAAAAACACCACCATCGGATAGCCGCCACTCGGCGCTGTGGCTGATGGGCGATAGATGTCGAGCTTCTGGCGGGGGTTGCCGCCGTAGGCCACATCGGCAGTCAAGCGGCTTCGCTCGGGAACGACAGCATTCAGAGCCGTCATCGGCGCGCACGCCGCCACCAGAGCGGCGCCGGCAACGGTCAACAAGGGCAACAGCAGGGTCTTGAACGGCATGGGGTCAGTTACGCACCGCACAAAAGTTTGGATGCACGGCGGCAGCCCGCCGCCTGCCTCAGGCCAAGCGGGCGCGATGACGGCCGATCTGCGCCCGCACCTGTGACGGCGCGGTGCCACCGAGCACCTGGCGTGCATTGACCGAGCCGCTCAGGCTGAGCACCTCGAAGACATCCGCCTCGATCGATGCATGAAACCCCTGCAAGCTCGCCAGCGGCAACTGCGAAAGATCGACACCCTGGCCGATTGCCGCCTTCACCGCATGCGCCACCACCTCGTGCGCGTCGCGGAACGGCAGGCCCTTCTTGACCAGGTAGTCGGCCAGGTCGGTGGCGGTCGCGTAGCCGCGCAGGGCGGCGCGTTCCATCGCCTCGCGCTTGACGGTGACGCCGGCTACCAGTTCGCAGAAGATGCGCAAGGTGTCCTTCAACGTGTCGACGGTGTCGAACAAGGGCTCCTTGTCTTCCTGGTTGTCCTTGTTGTAGGCCAGTGGCTGGCCTTTCATCAGGGTCAGCAGGCCCATCAGGTGGCCGACCACGCGCCCGGTCTTGCCACGCGCCAGTTCGGGCACATCCGGGTTCTTCTTCTGCGGCATGATCGAGCTGCCGGTGCAGAAACGGTCGGCCAGGTCGATGAAGCCGAAGTTCTGGCTCATCCACAACACCAGCTCCTCGCTGAAGCGCGAGAAATGGATCATGCACAGGCTGGCTGCGGCGGTGAATTCAATCGCGAAATCGCGGTCGCTGACCGCATCGAGGCTGTTCTGGCAGATGCAGGCGTTGCCCTGCTCATCGACCATGCCAAGGCTGCGCGCCACACGTTCGCGGTCGAGCGGATAACTGGTGCCGGCGAGTGCTGCTGCGCCGAGCGGCAGGCGGTTGGTGCGCCGCTCGACATCGGCCATGCGTTCACCATCACGCGCGAACATCTCCACGTAGGCCAGCAGGTGGTGGCCGAAGCTCACCGGCTGCGCCACCTGCAGATGGGTGAAGCCCGGCAGGATCACGTCGGCGTTGGCTTCGGCGACCTCGACCAGCGCGCGCTGCAATTGCGCCAGCAATTCGCGGATGGCCCGGATTTCGTCGCGCAGCCACAGCCGTACATCGGTCGCCACCTGGTCGTTGCGCGAGCGCCCGGTGTGCAGGCGCTTGCCGGCATCGCCGACCAGCTGCGTCAGGCGTGCCTCGATGTTCAGGTGCACGTCTTCCAGATCGAGTTTCCACTCGAATCGGCCCGCCTCGATCTCTTCGCGGATCTGCGCCAGCCCGCGCTGGATCGACGCCAGGTCGGCTTCACCGATGATCTGCTGCGCCGCCAGCATCTCGGCATGCGCCAGGCTGCCCGTGATGTCGGCCAGCCACAGACGCTGGTCAAAATCGACACTGGCGGTGTAGCGCTTGACCAGCTCGCTCATCGGTTCGGAGAACAGCGCCGACCAGGCTTCGGATTTCTTGTCGAGTTGATTGGCTGACATCGGGCAGAGTCGGCCGCGGGGCCGATCGTCATGAAGGTGGGAAGGCGAGGGCGCCTGCAGGCGGCCCGGTCTGCACATTGGCGACAATGCGACCGAAGGATTCTATCGACGACCACTTTTCGAGTCGCTGCACTGACACCAGCCCGCTTCCATGCCCGCGCCGCCTCTGCATCCGCCCGTCAAGCCTGACCCGCGGCAATCCGCCGACGAGCGCAGCGCCGCGTGGGCCGATTCGACCCGGGCCGGCCATTTCGAGCCCAGCGGCTACCAGCCCATCGATCAAGCCGGGCCGTCGGCGCCGATCGGATCGGGTGGCGTCTTCGACATCTGCCACGTCGGCATGGTGCTGCGCGCGGTCCTGTTTGTCGAGGCCGTGCTGGTGCTGGGCATTGCCTTCATTGACGATGGATTCGCCGATGCCGGTCTGCGGCTGGCGCTCGGCTCGGCAATGGCGCTGCCGTCGCTGCTGCTGTGGCTGACCCTGGCGTGTGCGCTGCGTCGCCAGCTGGCCAGACTCGAACCGGGCGGCCAATGGCTGGCCTCGGCTGTGCTGGGGGCGGCTTGCGCGGCGCTTGGGTGGGCGCTGATGCAATGGGCCAGCCTGGGTCAGTTCAAGCTCGCGCCGTGGTTGGGACCGGTCGCCAGCGGCGCCTTCCTGGCGGTCTGTCTGACGATCTGGCTGCAGATGCGAAACCGGGCCGCGCTGCCTGCGGATACGACCGCCCGCCTGGCTGAACTGCAATCCCGGATCCGCCCGCACTTTCTGTTCAACACCCTGAACAGTGCGCTGGGCCTGGTGCGGCGCGACCCGCAACGGGCCGAAGCCTTGCTCGAGGATTTGTCGGAGCTGTTCAGGGTCGCGCTCGCCAGCGATGCCAGCCTGGTGAGCCTGGGCGACGAGATCGAGCTCGCCCGACGCTATCTGGCAATCGAACAGATCCGTTTCGGGGCCCGCCTGCAGATCGTCTGGCAGCTCGATCCGATGGCAGCCCGGGCACGCGTCCCGCCGCTGTTGCTGCAGCCGCTGGTCGAGAACGCGGTCCGGCACGGCATCGAGCCTGATCCGCAGGGCGGCGTCATACGCATCAGCAGCCGGGTGCGGCGCGGCCAGGCCTGGCTTTCGATCACCAATACCTTGCCGTCGACGCCGCGCGCAGCGCCGCCGGGCCATGGCATCGCACTGGACAATGTGCGCGAAAGGCTGCACCTGATGCACGATGTCGCCGCCCGCTTCGAGATCGAAGCCGATACGCAGAAGTTTCGCGTGCAGCTGGTGATTCCGCTCGAAACGGATTCGCTGCGTGCCGATGTCTCGGCCGATGCGGGGTCGAACGCCTCATGACAGCCCCCGTGGTTTCCGACTCGGACGCAAACCTGGCGCTGCCGCTTCGCGTCCTGATCGTCGACGACGAGGAGCCGGCCCGCTGGCGCCTGCGCAATCTGCTCGAGGACTGCACCGAGCCGCGTTGCGAGGTGGTCGGAGAGGCAGCCGATGCGCGGCAGGCTAACGCCTGGCTGGGTGCAAACGAATGCGACCTGCTGCTGCTGGATATCGCGATGCCCGGGCAGGACGGTCTTGCCTTTGCCGCCGAGCTGCGGCGTCGCGACGCCGCCGCGCCGTCGCTGATCTTCGTCACCGCCCATGCCGAACACGCCCTCGAGGCCTTCGACCTGGCCGCCGCAGACTATCTGACCAAACCGGTGCGTCGAGAGCGCCTGCAGGCCGCGCTGCAACGCATTGCCGAGCAGGTGCAACTGCGCCGGGGCCAGCGCAGCGGGCCGTCCGGCGTGTCGGCAGTGGTCGCGGGGGAAGGTTCGGTCATCGTTGTCGTCGATCGCGGGCGTGTCGTCCGGGTTCCGCTGGACGAGGTGCTGTACCTGAAGGCGGAGCTGAAATACGTGACGATCCGCACCGCCGGCCACAGCCATGTGCACGACGCTTCGCTGGCCGAACTGGAAACCCGGCTCGGCCCCGGATTTCTGCGCATCCATCGCAATGCGCTTGTGGCCAGGCGCGCGGTCAGGGCACTGGAGCGGCGCAGCGTGGCAGGCGCCGACAGCGATGGACCCGAGGCATGGGCGGTGCGGATCGCCGATGTCGACGAGTGGCTGGCGGTCTCGCGGCGGCAGGTGCAGGCCGTGCGTGAGGCCTTGCTCGAAGCCGACGCCAGCCCGCGCTGAATCGGAGCGGAACACCCGGCGTCGGCCCGTGCGTAGCTGTTTCCCCCTGTTTTACGGGTAGACGTCGCGCTCGCAGTGGCGTACCTTGGTGGTCTCCGCGCCAGCCTGGCGTGGCGCGCCAACGAAAGGAGATCAGCATGGCAACCCAGCTCAAGCCGAAGATCTGCATCGATCGGCTGCTGCCGAGCGAAACCCACCGCTTCCAATCGACCATCCGCCGCAGCGGCAGCGTGCGTGCGGTACTGGTGGCGAGCAAGATGTGGATGAATGGAACCACCTTGCGCGTACGATTCGTCGGTGGTACCGCCGACCAGCGGACCAAGGCGCGCGAGCAGGCGACATGGTGGTCCGACGTGGCCAATCTCAAATTCGACTTCAACGACGCGCCAGACGCCGAAATCCGGATCGCCTTCGATGCCGACGACGGCGCCTGGTCGTACATCGGCACCGACAACCGCGGCATCCCGCTGAACCAGCCGACGATGAATCTCGGCTTCATGGATGGTGGCACCGCCGCCCATGAATTCGGCCACGCGATCGGACTGGGTCACGAACACCAGAACCCGGCGGGTGGTATCGAGTGGAACGAGCCGGTGGTGCTGCAGAACCTGTCCGGCCCGCCGAACAACTGGGACGACGCGACGATCCGTCACAACGTGCTCAACAAATACAAGGTCAACCAGATCCGCGGCACCCAGTTCGATCCGAAATCGATCATGTTGTATTTCTTCCCGGCCAACTGGACCACTAACGGCATCGGCACCCAGGCCAACGAGGTGATGTCGGCACTCGACAAGAGCTTCATCGCCAGCGCAGCGGCCTATCCGAAGGCCGCCCCGACGGTGGCCGATGCGGTCGAGCTGAAGATCAATGCGCAGCGCCGCACGGTGTCCGCGATCGGCAAGCCCGGCGAGGAAGACCTGTTCAGGTTCACCGTCAGCGACGGCGGCAAATA
>JANNNE010000328.1:0-9853 GCA_031398385.1 Ideonella sp. | reverse complement strand
CGCAGATGCGAAACGCGAAAAGCCAAGGCTGAGCGTCGGGCAGCTTTCAGGAAATCCGACGGGCGGGTTTGGGTCGACCACTGCCGACCGCGGATGTCGGCTATCCGGTCGCTCAACTTGGGCGTCAGCTATCGGGCGGTGGGATCGCTCACCCTGCTGTCGCTTGCTGAACCACTCCTGACATTCGCTGCCCGGATACGGTCGGAAGAATGCAGTCGTTGAGGCCAAGGCGGTCGTGGAACGCGTTCACCCAGGCGCCGCATGCACTCCAGCGGCGACGTTAAGAGGTGCTTGATGGCGACTGGCGCTGTGCGAGGCCACCTCGAAGGTGGCGAAGTCGAGGGGCCTCCTCCCGCCAGCACCGTCGCTCGCGGTCAGCGCTGGCTCAGCAGCCGGGCGGCATGAGCTTCGTGCGCGCCTGTGGCTCGAGCCCTGCGCACAGCTTGCGCAGCAAGCCCTGGAACTGCTCACGCTCGTTGCCAGTCAGTGGTGCCATCAGCCGCTCGGTGACGCTCGCCGCGAGTTCCCGCCCCCGGGCCAGCGTGGCGACGCCATCGGCGGTCAACGTGAGCTGCAGGCGACGGCCGTCGGCCGTGGATGGCTCGCGTGCCACCAGCCCACGGGCCTGCAGCCCGCGGACGATGCGCAGCGTGGTCACGCGGTCGAACCCAAGCGCGCGTGCCACAGTGGCCTGATCGCAACCGCCGGCATGCGCGACGATCGTCAGCACGCCGTATTGCGGCGGTGTCAGGCTGAGTTCGCGGCACCCCGCTTCGAACAGACCGACAGAGAGCTGGTGGGCGCGCCTGAGCAGAAAGCCAGGGCGCAGGTACAGCAACTGCAGCAATTCGGCGCGCGAGTCTGGCATGTCACTCCGGCTGGATGTTGTTGGCCTTGGCCACGCTCATCCAGAGCGGGATCTCGGTGGCGATGACGCGGGCGAACTCCTCGGGCGTGTTGCCCTCCGGCTCGATACCCAATTGCAGCATGCGCTCGCGAACATCGGGCAACTTGACGATGCGCGCCACTTCGGTCTGCAGTTTCTGAATGATGGCGGGCGGTGTGCCGGCTGGCGCCAGCAGGCCGCTCCACAGCATGATCTGCAGGTCCACACCTTGCTCGGCCATGGTGGGAATGTCCGGCAGCAGCGGCATGCGCTTGGCCGAAGTCACTGCCAGCCCACGCAACAGTCCACCCTTGATGGCGCCGGCGGCGGGCCCGGAATCGACCAAGGTCATCAGCACCTCGCCCGCGGCGACGGCCTGCACGGCCGGGGCACTGCCCTTGTACGGGATGTGCTCGGCGCTGATGCCGGCCTTGTTCTTCAACAACTCGGTCGCGAGCCGGAACGACGCGGCGCTGGCACTGTAGTTCGACTTCAACGGATTCGCCTTGCTGTATGCGGCCAGTTCCTTCACGCTGCGGAGCGGGCCGCTGGCCTGAACCACCAGGATCAGCGGGAAAGATCCGACCATCGACACCGGTGCCAGGTCGCGCACCGCGTCGTAAGGTAGCTTGGCGTAGAGGGACGGGTTGAACACGATGGGGCCGCTGGCACCCATCGTCAGTGTGTAGCCGTCCGGGGCAGCCTTGGCCACGGCTTCGGTGCCGATGATGGCGCCGGCGCTGGGCCGGTTCTCGACGATCACCTGGTGGCCGAAGGTTTCGCTCATCTTCTGGCCCACCAGGCGAGCCAGGATGTCGTTGGCACCACCGGGCGAGTAGCCGACGATGATGCGGATAGGCTTGCTGGGGTAACCGGCGGCCGGGTTCTGCGCGAAGGCCGTAGACACGGCGCTGCCGAGTACGGCTACGCCCAGGCTCGCCAGGCATTGCAGGAAGGTGTGTCGTTTCATGATCTCGTCGTCTCCGTCTGGGTTGAAATGGGATGGCGCAGGCGCGCCGCGAACTCGAGTCCCTTGGCCAAGCGAAACACCGTGCGGCAGGCCGGTACCGGCAGGCCGAGGCGGTCGGCCTTGCGAACGATGTAGCCGGTGAGTTCCTCGATCTCGGTGTCGGCGCCGCGCGCGATGTCCAGCGCCATCGATCCCGCGTGGGCGGAGACCGGCAACTCGCCCTGGCGCACCCGATGCACGTATTCCATCGGGTCGAAGGCGAACCGGCCACCCAGCGCCAGCACCACGGCCCGGCACTCGGTGGCCATGTCGTCAATCAGGGCGCGAACCTCGAGCACCTCGTAGCGGGCGGCATTGACGCCCAGCAGTAGCGCGCCGAGCGGGTTCATCACGGCGTTGAAGACGAACTTGGACCACACGGCGTCCATCGGGTCCGCGATGGCCTCGCAGGGCAGGCCGGCGGCTTGCAGCAGCGCGGCGAAAGGTCGCACGTCGTCCAGCGTCCCCCGCACCGGCCCCAGCCAAGTGCAGCGGCCGCGGATCAGGTGCGCAGCGCGGCCCGGGCCCAGGTGGCAGGCGGCATCCATCGAGACGCCGCGCGCCACCGGATGGCCCGGCACCGCGAGCAAGGCCTCGGCATTGCCCATGCCGTTCTGCAGCGTCACCAGCAAGGGCCTGGCACCGGACTCGGCCAGCACCGGCACCAGGGTGCGCAGGGCGGCGGCGGTGGCGCCGGACTTGACGAGGAAGACGATGGCGTCGAACCGGCAACCCGCCAGCGCTTCCACTCGGTCAGTGGCGTGAATACGCGCCTGCAACGTGCTGACGCCCTCCACCCGCAGGCCCTCTGCCTGGATGGCCAGCACCTGCGCAGCGTCGATGTCGAAGGCACTGACCTCCGCCACAGCGGCCAGGTGCGCGGCCAACAGCGCGCCCATGGCACCGCAGCCCACCACCAGGACCCGCGGTCGAATCACAACGGCGCCACCGACACGTTCAGCACGGCGGCCTGCCCGCGGTCGACGGCCGCCAGGCAGCGCGCGATCGCCGCAGGCACCTCGGCGGGGTCTGACACGGCCTCGCCGTGCGCGCCGAAGGCAGCCGCCACCTGCTCGAAATGCCGATGCTCGCCGCCCAGACGCGCCTGGAACTGCTGTGCCTGCTCGGCCTCGCCGCCGGGGTGAACCCGAAGAACCGCTTCCTTGACGGCCTGCCAGCCGCCGTTGTCGAGCACGACCGTGAAGATGGGCAGGCCGTAGCGCTGCGCGACGGCGTAGACCGAGGTCGGCGTCGAGAAATGAAAGCCCCCGTCACCCACCACCTGCAGCACGCGCGCGCCGGGCCGGGCCAGCCGCGCGCCCAGCGCCATGCCGCCGCTGTAACCCAGGCCGCCGCCAGCGCAGCCGATCAGCGTGCCGGGTTCGGTACGCATGATCTGCCCCAGTACCGCGGGCGAATTGCGGATCGCTTCGTTGACGACGATGTCCTGCGGGGCCAGCGCCGCACCCAACTGTGCGCACAGCCAGGCGGGCGTGATGGCACCCGGCGTGCCGGCGTCGGCCGCGGCGGCGTCGCGCGCCCGCAGGCGGGCCAGCCTGGCCACCTGCAGCGTGGCCAGACGTTCGGCCACCTTGGCCCGCCAGGCATCGTCGGCGCGGGCCTGCACGGCGGCCAGCACCTGCGCCAGCGCCGTGCTGCAGTCGGCCTGATGCCGCAGGTCGGTCGGGAAGCCCCACATCGGGAAGTCCTGCTTCAGCGGGTCGACGTCGATGTGGATCAAGGCCGCGCCAGCTTCGGGCGTGACGAACTTCGGCAGCCAGGGCACGTCGATATCGAGCAGCAGGCCCAGGTCCGCGCCGGGCAGTACCTTGGCGGGGTCAAAGCCGGCAAAACACGGCGAATCGCGCGAGATGCTCAACGCGGTGGGCATGAACTCCACCACGCGCAAACCACAAGCCAGGGCCAGCGATTCCAGTACCGGCACGGCGGCCGGGTTGCGGCCGAGGTAGCTCGTAAGGACGACCGGGTTCTCGGCGGCCATCAGCCGCTTGGCGATGTGCGCCGCCTGCTCGGGCGTGATGCCGCCTGCTGCCACGGTGCCATAGCGCGGGCCGGGAAAGCTGGCTACGCGACCCTCCTCCCAGGTCTCGGCCAGGGTCTCGCGGGGCAGGGTCAGGTAGACCGGCCCGGGAGGGTCGCTCTGCATCACGGTATGGGCGCGGCGCAGCACCTCTTTCGCGATGACCCCGGTGGGCAGCGAGTACTCCCACTTCACGTACGGGCGCACCAGGCTGCCGATGTCGAAGGGGTCTTGGACGAAGTGGATGTAGTTGTCGCGCGAGCCGGGCAACTCGCCGCGCAGCGTGAAGGGCGAGCGCCCGGCCATCAGCAGCACCGGCAGGCGCGAACGGAACAGGTTGTGCAGGCCCATCGCCGCGTTGGCGGTACCCGCATCGACATGCACCATCACCCCCTGCCCGCGCCCCGTAATGGCGGCAAAACCGCCCGCCATGTGCACGGCCACGTTCTCGTGCGGGCACAGCAGCACCTGGGGCTGCGGACGGCCCTGGCGTTCGAAGGCCGCCATGGCCTCGATCAGCGATACGTGGTCGGTGCCCAGGTTGCAGAACAGGTGCTCGATGCCGCATTCCTGCAGGCCGTCGAGGAAGTGGGCGGCCGTTGTGGGTGCGGTCAGGGGTGCGGTCATGTGGGCGGCCCCAGGGGCAGGTTGGTCACGTCGTGCTCGAAAAGCCAGTCGTAGCGCTGGCGCACACGGGTGGGCTCCCACTCGCGGTCGATGTAGGCCGCGGCGGTTGTGGGGTCGGCCAGCAGCGGGTTGTGGAAACGGTGCGTGTTGTCGGCTGCGCCCTGCACGATTCGCGTGGTGCGTGGCAGCCGCAGCGCGACGAAGCGCGCGAGCGCTACCTCCGCGTCGTCCAGTTCGGTCAGGCAGCGCGCCAGCAGCAGCGCATCCTCGAGCGCCATGTTGGCGCCCTGGGCCAGGAAGGGCAGCGTCGGGTGGGCCGCGTCGCCGATGAGCACGCTGCGGCCGTCCAGCCAGCCGGTTAGCGCTTGGCGGCTCAGCAAGGCCCAGCGAAACGGCGTGTCCATTGCGTCGATCAGACGGTGGAGGTCGGGGTGCCAGCCGGCCAGGTCGAGGTGGACCTCATCGCGCGTGCCTGCGTCGGACCAGGACTCACCGCGCCACTCGGGCTTCTCCACGATGGCGACCACGTTGAGCAACTCGCCGCGGCTCAGCGGGTAGGTGATGACATGACCACCCGGGCCGACCCAGTTGACGCCCACGGGCTCGCACAATTCGGGCGCGAGCCGGGCTGTGGGAACGACGCCGCGCCACGCCATCAGCCCGGTGAAGCTGGCCGACCCCTCGCCGAAGAAGGCCTGGCGCTGAGCCGAGTGCACGCCGTCGGCGGCCACCATCACGTCGGCCTCGAAATCGCGGCCATCGGCAGCCGTGACCCGCACGGCGTCCCCGATCGTTTCGGCGCACTCCACTCGCACGCCGGTCTGCAGCGCGCCGGGCGCGGCCGCCTCGAGAGCGGCTCTCAGCACCTGATGCAGGTCGCCTCTGTGCAGCATCCAGTACGGTGCGCCAAAACGCGCCCGCGCATCTGCACCCAAGTCGAAGAGCGGCCAGCGGCGCCCGGTGTTCCAAAGACGCACCTCCTTCGCAGCCGCTTCGCAGGCCACAGCCTCGACGGCCCCGGCGAGACCGAGCGCCTGCAGCACCCGACTGCCGTTGGGCGCGATCTGCAGCCCGGCGCCAACCTCGCGCAGCTGAGCCGCCTGCTCCAGCACCGTCACTACCACGCCACGCTGTCGCAGTGCCAACGCGGTGGCCAGACCGGCTATGCCGGCACCGGAAATGATGACCTTGCGAACGGAAGACATCGGAATGGGCGCCCGCGCAACGGCGGCAAGAGTCGCATGAAACAACGAGATTGTTAGCATGCCAATTGCACACGGCTTCCTGAAGGGGCGCAAACCGGGTTAGCCCCGATGCGGGTTACCAATAGCTTGTTAGCATGCAAGCTATCGGGCCTTCTGCCTGGAGGAAGTCTGATGCCCTTGCACCGCCGCACCCTGCTCGTATCCGCCATGGCGCTCGCCGGCACACCAGTCTGGGCGCAGTCCGAGCCGCCGCTGCGACTTATCGTGCCTTTCACGCCCGGTACCGGCATCGACCTGATCGCGCGCCAGATCGGTCCTCACCTGGCGGAGCGCCTGGGCCGCCCGGTGGTGGTGGAGAACCGCGCCGGCGCCTCGGGCAACATCGGCACCGAGGCCGTGGTGCGCGCCCCCGCCGACGGCAGCACGCTGCTGGTGACCGTCAACACCATGGTGATGAACCGCGCGCTGTTCCCGAAGCTCGCGTTCGACTCCGTGCGCGACCTCGACCCCATCACCCTCACGAGCTGGGGCACCCTGCTGCTGGTGGCCGGCAAGAATGCGGGTATCGCCACGGCGCAGCAGTTGCTGGCCAAGGCACGCGCCCGACCAGGTGCGCTGAACTACGGCTCGCCGGGTGCGGGCACGCCGCATCACCTGGCGATGGAACTGCTGAAGAACCGCACCGGCACTTTCATCACGCATATCCCCTACCGCGGTACGGGCCCGGCACTGACCGATCTGCTCGGCGGCCAGATCGACGTGATGTTCCTGCCTATCCACGTGGCGCTGCAGCACGTGAACAGCGGCAACCTGAAGGCGCTGGGTATCAGCAGCGCGAAGCCGAGCCCACTGCTGCCCGGCGTGCCGCCGCTGCGCGAGCTGAAGCTCGGCGAACTCGACGTCGAGATGTGGTATGGCGTGCTCGCTCCCAAGGGCACGCCCGCGCCGATGGTGGAGCGCCTGAACCGCGAACTGAAAGATATCCTGGCCAGGCCCGACGTGAAGGCCGCCTTCGAGACCCAGGGCATGCTGCCCGCGCACAGCACGCCCGATGCGTTCCGCCAGGTGATAGCCGCTGATGCCAAGCGTTGGTCCGACCTGATCAAGGCGCAAGGCATCACGCCGGATTGACGGGCACCGGACAGGCTCGATGACGAAGACCAGCATGAACATGAACCCAAGTACCACCTCCAAACGTGATGCAGAGGTGTTGATCGTCGGCGGGGGTCCGGTCGGCATGGGCCTGGCCATCGAATTGGGGCAGCGCGGCGTGCGCTGTCTCGTCATCGAGCGCTACGTGAAGCCGCAGCCGATTCCGAAAGGCCAGAATCTGACGCAGCGGACGATGGAGCACTTCCATTTCTGGGGCGCGGAAAAGCAGTTGCGGGCAGCGCGCACCATTCCGCCGGAATATGGCATCGGCGGGCTGACTGCCTACGGCACGCTGCTGAGCCCGCACGTGCACGACTGGCTGCAACGCGATCTGGTCAAGCAGTACTACTACACCGCCAACGAGCGCCTGCCGCAGTACGCGACCGAGGCTGTGCTGCGTGAACGGGTGGCCGAATTGCCGTCGGTGCAGACTCTGTATGGCTGGGACGCAGCCTCCATCACGCAAGACAGCGCGGGTGTGACCGCAACGGTCACTGAGCGCGCAAGCGGTGCAGAGTGTGTCGTCCGCGCCGCTTACGTCGTCGGCTGCGATGGCGCCCGTTCCCGTGTGCGCGAGCAGTCCGGCCTGACGCAGACGCTGACCGCGCACGACCGCGTGATGGTTTTGCTGGTCTTCCGGTCGACGGGACTGCACGAGCTGCTCAAGCGCTATCCCGGCAAGTCCTACTACAACGTGCTGCAGCCAGCGCTGCAGGGCTACTGGAAGTTCTTTGGCCGTGTCGACCTGGGCAACACCTGGTTCTTCCATGCGCCCGTGCCGCCTGGCACGACGGCAGACAACTTCGACTTCCGCGCCTATCTGCACGAGGCCGTCGGTGCGGAATTCGACGTCGAGTTCGAGCACATCGGCTTCTGGGACCTGAGATTCGCCCTTGCCGACGCGTACCGTGGCGGGCGCATGTTCATCGCGGGTGACGCCGCCCACAGCCATCCGCCTTACGGTGGCTACGGTGTGAACTCCGGCCTGGAAGACGCGCGCAACCTGGGCTGGAAGCTGGCCGCCGTGTTGCAAGGCTGGGGCGAAGAGGCACTCCTCGATTCCTATGAGGCCGAGCGCCGCCCGGTGTTCAAGTCGACAGTCGATGACTTCATCGCCAAGTCGATCGAGAACGATCGCGAATTTCTGGAATCGTTCAGCCCCGAGCGTGACCCGGTCGCGTTCGAGCAGGCGTTGCAGGCACGGGCACAGGGCGCGGTTGGAGAAGTGCATGCGTTCGAGCCGAATTACGAAGGCTCGCCCGTCGTGTGGCGTGCCAGCAGCGAACGCGGTGTCAGCAGCGCGAAGGGGTCGCACCGCTTCGACGCCATAGCTGGGCATCACTTGGCGCCCGCAAGGCTGGCCTCGGGCTCCAATGTATTCGACGCGCTGGGCGCAGGGTTCACGCTGCTGGCTTTCGGCGCGCTTCCCGACGCGGCTCAGGCGTTCCAAGATGCAGCGACCGCGCTGAAGATGCCGTTGACTGTCCTGGAGGCACCTGCTGAAGGTGAAGCGGCGCGCTACCAGGCGAGCCTGGTTCTGGTCCGACCCGACCAGTTCGTTGCCTGGTCGGCCCGTGAGCCGCAGGTTTCCGTCGATGAGGCAGACCGGATCCTGAAGCTGGCCAGCGGCAAGGTCGAAGGCAGCGCAGGAGTTGGGGAACAAGGCGCCACTTCAGAAACGCCCGCCCCGAAAGCTGAGTCCTGGCTAGCCGGCGGGCGCTCAAGCATTTAGCATTTGTGCGGCCCGCGACTCCTGTCAGCCGCCGACATGAAGCGGCCCTGCTTGTTCTTCAACTCCAGATCATGCGAGACCATGGTCGTGGCCGGCGGCCACTGAGGCGACTTCTTGGACCACGTTCAGCGACACGTCGGCGCGCCCTGCGGTGAAGTCGATGCGGGTCCGGATTCCATCCGGACCGAACGGCTTCTCTGCACGCTGGACCTGGCTCTGACAAGCGCACCTGGCGCCTATGAGCTGTGTGCTTGCCCACCCAAGCTTGTCCGTCGTCTGGTCACCACGTCTGGGGTTAATCCTGCGCGAGGTCGATGAGACGAAGTGTCAGCAAGCCGCCCTTCGTAAACGTCAGCTGATGGCTGACCGCCGTAGGCTCCAACGGCAGGTTCGTAGATGCGGAACGTGAAGGATCCGGACCGGTCGTCGGGCAGCTTCGGAGCGCGCCGATGGGCTGCAATGGGTCGGCAGCGCCTGTTCGGTCCAGAAGACTGCAGTCGTTCGACCAATCCCCAAGGCTTGCTGGTGCACCCACCGCGCCGAACGACCGCAATCGAGATTTCGTCGCCGCGGGCGGATGGCAGGCTACGTCGGCTGTACTTTGGAACAAGTCATTGGCTTGACGGTTCCCTGATCGATCGTATGTCCGGAACTGGCCGACCGGCGACGAAGGGCTCGCGGAACTGCTCGCCCCAAACCCGACGGTCAGATCTCATTTGCACGCCAGCCAAGACGGCGTCGATTTCGCCAACCGAAGCGCCCTGCCACCCGCCCATTGCGGTCGTGCGGTTCGGCTGCGCCGACTGTGTGGTGCGCAGCGCGAGCGCTGCGACAGGGTGACCTGCTCCGTTCATCTCGAACGGGCCGAATCACGCCGGGCGCACGATCCGCGGTCGAACGTTCCCCCACCCGCTTCTCTACGGGGCATCCCGCCGCAGCATTCTGGTCAACGCAGTGCCCGTCGAGGGCTCAGGCGAACCCCGGTGTTGGCAGGCTCGGGGTGATGCGGTGCTGGGTGACCGGAAGTCAAGGAGGAGGGCCGGATCGATTCGGCTCGGAGCACTCGCCAAGTGAACCGGCCCGGGGGACATGGAGGTCACCCAGCACCGCATTGCCCCGAGCCCGCTCCGACGCGTCGCACGAAGCTCGAACGACAGCAAGGTGTCGATTGCCGGTCCGAAAGAACGACCGCTGACCGAAA
>JANNNE010000057.1:0-26488 GCA_031398385.1 Ideonella sp. | reverse complement strand
TCGCTGACGGTGTATTCGAAGTTCACCGGGCCGTTGAACAGCGGCACCGGGGTGAAGGTCAGCGTGTTGTCCGGATTGATCGTGACGGTGCCGATCTTGTTGGGCGTCGGCGCGGTATCGAACAGGTCGACCGGCGTGGCCGCGTTGATCGGCCGGCCGTTGACCTGGGTCACGGTCAGCGGATCGTTGTCGGCGTCGGTGTCGTTGGCCAGCACCGCGACGGTGACCGGCGTGCCTTCGCGCGTGGTGCCACTGTCGTCGACTGCGACCGGGCCGTCGTTGACACCGGTGACGGTGATCGTCAGCGTGGTGGTCGCGGTCAGGCTGCCGTCGGTGACGGTGTAGGAGAACTGATCGGTGCGGCGGTCGCCGTCGTCCAGCGCCTGGGCGGCGGCATTGGGCTGGTAGCGGTAGCTGCCATCGACGTTGAGCGTCAGGCTGCCCCATGCGCCGGTCACCGGCTGGCCGACGTTGGCGTTCAGGCCGTTGACGGCACCCACGGTCAGCGTATCGCCGTCGACATCGGTGTCGCGAGCGGCTGCGGTCAGGCCTTGAACCACGCCTTGTCCGGCGGCGCGCACCAGTGCGGTGTCCTCGTTGGTGGTATCGGTATCGGGACGGGCTACCGGTGCATCGTTGACGCCACCGACGGTGACGTTGACGGTGGCCGTATCGGTGCCACCCTTGCCGTCGGAGATGCCATAGGTGAAGCTGCCGGTGACCGGGCCTTGCACGCCGGGCGTTGGCGTGAAGACCAGCTTGGGCTTGCCGCCGTCGTTCGGATCGTTGATCAGCGTGATCGTGCCATTCGGAACGGCCACCGGGGTGCCCAGCGTGATCGGCGTGCCGTTGATGCTGGTGATGGTCAGGGTGTCGCCGTCGACATCGGTGTCGTTGCCCAGCACGTTGATCGTGATCGGCGTGCCCTCGGGGGTGTTGACCGAGTCGTTGATTGCGTCAGGCGGATCGTTGACCGGCGTGACGGTGACTGCGACCTGCGCGTTGACCGGGGTCAGGCCATCACTGACGGTGTAGTTGAAGTTGGCCGGGCCGTTGTAGTTCGGCACCGGGGTGAATTCCAGTTTCTGGATGCCATCGGCCGGGTCGGTGACCAGCTTGACGCTGCCGTTGGCGACCGCCACGGCGGCGCCACCCAGGGTGATCGCGGTGCCGTTGACGGCGGTGATGCGCAGCACGTCGCCGGCATCGGCGTCGGTGTCGTTGGCCAGCACGTCGATCAGGATCGGCGTGTCCTCCGGCGTGGTGGCGACGTCGTTGCCCGCGGCTGGAGAATCGCTGACCGGGGTGACGTTGATCGTCAGGGTGTTGGGCGTCGGATCGAAAGCACCGGCGGAGTCCCGCACCGAGAACGTGAAGCTGGCATACGGCGAGCCGTTCTCGTCGGCGTCGGGCACGAACTTCAGTGCGCCGGCGGTGATCTGTGCGACCGTCACGAGTGCGCCGGCCAGCACCGGTGCGCCGTTCAGTTGCAGGCTGCCGTTGCCGGGCAGGGTGTCGATTCGAACGGCGGCCAAGGTGTCGCCGACGTCCGGATCACTGAAGCCGAAGTTGGCCACCGTGACGGTATACGGCGTATCTTCGGGCGTCGTCTCGACCGCGTCCTTGCCGGCCGGCGGATCGTTGACCGGAATGCCTTGCAGCGTGACGGTGGCGGTGTCGAAGCCGCCACGACCATCACCGATCGTGTAGGTGAAGGTCTGTGTGCCGTTGAAATTCTCGTTCGGCGAAAAGCTCAACTGCGTCGTTCCAGGCGTATTGCCTTCGACCATCCGGATGGTGCCGTTGGTCAGCTGGATCGGCGGGCTGCCGAGCGAAATCGGCGAGCCATTGACCGCCGTGATCGTCAACTGGTCGCCATCGATGTCGATGTCGTTGGAGCGCGGATCGAATGCGGTCACCGTATCTTCGGTGAAGCGGATCACATCGTCACGTGCATCCGGCGGGTCATTGATGTTGTCGACCACGATGTTGACGGTGCCGACATCGGTGGCCGTGCCATCAGAAACGGTGTAGTCGAACTTGACCGGGCCGTTGAACAGCGGCGACGGCGTGAAGGTCAGCGTGTTGTCCGGGTTGATCGTGACGGTGCCGATCTTGTTGGGCGTCGTCGCCGTATCGAACAGGTCGACCGGTGTGGCCGCATTGATCGGCCGGCCGTTGACCTGAGTGACCGTGAGCGGATCGCCATCGACATCGGAGTCATTGGCGAGCACCGGAACCGTGACCGGCGTCCCTTCCGGGGTGGTGGCCGTGTCGTCGACCGCGACCGGGCCGTCGTTGACGCCGGTGATGGTGATCGTCAGCGTGGTGGTCGAAGTCAGCGCGCCGTCGGTGACGGTGTACGAGAACACGTCGACCTGGCTCTCGCCATCGTCCAGACCCTGCGCGGCGGCGTTGGGCAGGTAGCGGTAGCCGCCATCGGGATTAAGCGTCAGGCTGCCCCAGGTCCCGGTGACGGGTTGACCGACACCGGTCGCAAAACCGTTGACTGCACTGACGGTCAGGCTGTCGCCATCGTCATCGGTATCGGCGGAGGCGGGGGTACGGCCCTGGATCACGCCCTGAGTGGCCGGGCGCACCAGCGCGGTGTCTTCGTTGGTGGTATCGGTATCGGGCTTGGCGATCGGCGCATCGTTGGCGCCACCGACCGTGACCCGGACGGTGGCGGTGTCGGTGCCGCCTTTGCCGTCGGAAATGCCATAGGTGAAGCTGCCGGTGACCGGGCCTTGCACGCCGGGCGTCGGGGTGAAGACAAGCTTGGGCTTGCCACTGTCGTTCGGGTCGTTGATCAGCGTGATCGTGCCATTCGGAACGGCCACCGGGGTGCCCAGCGTGATCGGCGTGCCATTGATGCTGGTGATGGTCAGAGTGTCGCCGTCGACATCGGTATCGTTGCCCAGCACGTTGATCGTGATCGGCGTTCCCTCCCGGGTGTTGACCGAATCATTGACCGCGTCGGGTGCATCGTTGACCGGTGTCACGGTGACCGCTACCTGCGCGTTCACCGGCGTCAGCCCGTCGGTGACGGTGTAGTTGAAATTGGCCGGACCGTTGTAGTTGGGCGCAGGGGTAAACAACACCTGCTGCTTGCCCGCTTCGATCACCAGTGTGACGCTGCCCTGAGCAACGTTGCCCGGGCCCGCAATGAAGATCGGAGGCGAACCGACGGTAATCGGTGTGCCGTTGATGGCGATGATCGTCAATACGTCGCCAACGTCGGCATCGGTGTCGTTGGCGAGCACGTCGATGAAAATCGGCGTGTCTTCCGGCGTGGTGGCGACATCGTTGCCAGCGGCTGGCGAATCGCTGACCGGCGTCACGTTGATGGTGAGGGTATTGGGTGCCGGGTCGAACAGACCGGTCGAGTCCTGAACCGAGAATCTGAAACTGCTGTACGGCGAGCCGCTTTCATCCGCAGCGGGTACGAATTTGAGCGAACCGGCTGCGATTTGCGCTGCCGTGATCAGGCTGCCGGCAACAACCGGCGTGCCGTCGAGCTGCAGGCTGCCGCGTGCGGGCAGCGAGTCGATGCGAACCGCAGTCAGGCGGTCGCCAGCGTCTGGATCGGTGAAGCCGAAATTGGCGATCGTGACCGTATACGGAATATCTTCCGGCGTCGTTTCGACACCGTCACGGCCGGCTGGCGGACTCGCGTCTTCGACCGGCGTCACGTTGATGAACACGGTCGACTTATCGGTCCCGCCGTTGCCGTCATTGACGGTCACTTCGAACCGGTCGGGGCCGTTGTAGTCGAGATTCGGGGTGTAGGTCCAGCTGCCGTCGGGGTTGACGGTGACCGTTCCGTTGGCCGGATCGCCGGTCTTGGCGTAGGTCAACACGTCGCCGTCGACGTCGGTGGCCCGGATCTGGCCGCTGACCGGCGTATCTTCCGGCGTGGTTGCCCGGTAGTTGCCGGTATACGGGTCGTTCGGGTCGGTGCTTGGAATGACCCGGGGATCCGGATCGACGATCGGCACACCGTCCGGGCCGTTCGGTACCGTGCCGGCGACCGGCAGGTCGTTGACTGGAGTGACGCTGATGGTGACCGGCGCCGGCGGCGAGACGTTGCCGGAGTTGTCGGTGACCGTGAATTCGAGGTTGCCCGGGTTGCCGTTGAAGTTGGGCGCCGGCGTGAAGATCAAATTCTGGGCCTCGTCGGGCGTCAGGACCGTGTTGTTGCCGATCGGCGTGCCATCGCCCTTGGTCAACACACCACCGGTCGGAACCTGGGTGATGGTGAAGCTGGTCAGGAAGCCGTCCGGATCACGGCCGGTGAGCGAAATCGGCAGCAGCGTGTCCTCGTTGACCACCAGCGAGTCGGGGATCGCGGTCGGCAGGCCGGGGCCCGCCGCCACCAGCGGGGAGGACTCGATCCTGGCGCGATCGAAGAACTGGGTCTGGTTGAATTCGGCGCCGGTCGTGTTCTCGGCGATCCGGGCGACCCGCAGGCCTTCGAGCAGTGATCCGCCGCCACCGGCTGCCGGCTCGATGTCGTCATCATCCTTCTTGGCCACCGGCGTCACCTGATCCGGGTTCAGCTGGACGATGCCGTCCTGGGAGGTCAGGATCACGTCGCCCTTGACGACCAGGTCGCCGATTTTCAGCGGACGCATCTTGCCGTCGGCACCCCGGATCATCGCCTTGCCCCACAGGCCGGTGACGGTTCCAGAGACGGTTTGGATCATGGTGGGCATTGCGAACTCCTGAGCGGGTGATGGGTGCGCCGTCGGTGGCGCTTGGAACAAATTGTTTCAGGTCTGGCCGAAAAAGGGTGGGTCTTATCGTGACATTGCTTGGACTTTTTCGTGATCCAGTTCACTGTTTTTGGCAAACTTGGCGTGATAAGGTTTTGACGAGCAAGCGGCGGCTTGGGCACATCAAATCGAATGCCGGTGCGGCGATATCGACGCCGATCGGCATCTCTTGAGGAGATTTCGGTGAGACCGGCGGGATGCGTGACCTAATTCACGCAGATTCCGCTGTGGTCGGCGAGCGGACAGGCCGCTCAGCGCTCGGTCAGGGCGTAGGCACGGGCCTTCAGCACCGGCTTCAGCAGATACGACATCACCGTCTTGTTGCCGGTCAGGATGTCGACCTCCGCCGTCATGCCGGGGATGATCGGCATCTTGGCGCTGAAGCTGGGTTTGGCGGTTTTCACGCGCACCAGGTAGAACGCGTTGCCGCGCTCGTCGACCGTGGTGTCCGGACTGATGTTCTCGACCGTCGCGTCCAGTCCGCCGTAAATCGAGAAATCGTAGGCGGTGAATTTCACGGTGGCATGTTGCCCGGGATGGATGAAGGCGATGTCCTTGGGCAGGACCTTGGCCTCGAGCACCAGCAGATCGTCCAGCGGCACGATCTCGACGATGTCCTTGCCCGAAGTGACCACGCCACCCACGGTATTGGCCAGCAGCCGCTGCACGCGGCCACGAACCGGGCTCTTGACCTGCGACTTGTCGACCCGGTCGAGCAAGGCCACGGCGCCTTCGTTGAGCGCGTTGAGTTTGCCCATGACATCGGCCATGTCGCGTCGTGCCTCGTTGCGGAACGCCAGTTCGGTCTCCTGGACCTTGCGCTCGGCTTCGCGAATCGACGCGTAGACGCGCGAAATCTGGGCGCTGGCCTGCTCGATGTCGCCCCGACTGCGCGACACCTCGCGGTCGAGTCGCAGGATGTCCATCTGGGACACCGCGCCGCTGGCCAGCAATGGCTTGGTCCGGTTCAATTCCTCGCGGTTCAACGCCATCGCGCGCTCGGCCGCTGCCTTGCGCGACTGCATCTCGTTCAATTCCTGTTGGCGCTGCTGCACCTGCTGGCGATTGATCGACACCATCGTATTCAGCTCGGACAGCTTGTTCTCGTAGAGACTGCGCTCTTCGTTGAGGATTTTCTGCTCCTGCACATCGTTGGCGTTGCTCATCGCCGGTGGCTTGAACGCCGTGCCTTCGGCCAGCGCACGCAGCCGCGCCTGGCGGGCGCGCAATGCAAAGCCCTGCGCAGCGCTTTCACGCACGCCCGAGGTGGCGCGGGTCTCGTCGATCTTCAGCAGCAGCTGGCCTTCCTCGACCACATCGCCTTCGCGCACCAGGATCTCCGACACGATGCCGCCGTCGAGCGACTGCACCACCTGCAACTGCCGTGACGGAATCACCTTGCCGTCGCCCTTGGTGACTTCCTGCACATGCGCCAACGATGCCCAGACGATCAGCATGATGAGCACGCCGACCGCCGCGCGTACGATCAATTGCGCACGCTGTGTCTTGCGCCGCGACATCACGACATCGGCCTCGAGTTCGAACTTGGTGAATTGCGCCGCCATCGCGGCGTCGTCTTCGGCGCCCGAGCCCAGGATGCGCCGAGTCAACGGTGCGAGGATCTTGCGGATCGGCTCCATCACGGCAACCAGGATCCGGCTCAAGACGACCAGCAGACGCGGGCGCGGGTCGGGTCTGGGGGTCTCGCGAACCGGTTTGATGGTGATTTTCTGTTCCATCAGGCTGCCCTCGCAATGCGGCCGCTGGCCAATGCTTCCATGATGCGTTCACGCGGGCCGTCGGCAACCACTTTCCCGCCGTCGATCACGATCACACGGCTCACCATCGCGAGCATCGAGGTTCGATGCGTCACCAGCACGACGGTCTTGTTCTGGGCAAATGCGCCGATGCGGGTCGTGATCTGGCCTTCGGTGGAGAAATCCATCGCGCTGGTCGGCTCGTCGAGCAGCAGCACCGGCGAGTTGTGCAGCAGCGCGCGGGCGATGCCCACGCTCTGGCGCTGTCCGCCCGACAGCGATTCGCCGCGTTCGCCAACCGGCATGTCGAAACCTTCCGGATGCCGATTCACGTAGTCGGTGAGGCCGGCGGCCTCGGCCGCCACAACCACCGCTGAGTCTTCCGCATAGGGCAGCCCGAAGGTGATGTTTTCGCGCAGGCTGCCGAAGAACAGCGTCACGTCCTGCGACACGCTGGCTACGTTGCGCCGCACGTCGGCCGGGTCGAGCTGGCGCAGGTCGATGCCATCGAGCAGCACTGCGCCGTCGGTCGGCTGGTACATGCCCATGATCAGGCGCTGGATCGTCGATTTGCCCGAGCCGACGCGTCCGATCAGCGCCACCCTTTCACCGGCGGCGATCTTGAAACTGATCCCGTCGAGCGCTGAATCCTTGCGGCCGGGATAGGCAAAGCTGACGTTTCGGAACTCGATGTCGCCTTTGAGTTGCGGACGCTGGATGAAGTTCTTGCCTTCTGGTCGCTCGACCTCGTTTTCCATCATCTTGTTCAGCGATTCGAGTGCGGTGCGCGCACCCTGGTATTGCATCAGCAGGCCGATGATCTGGCTGGCCGGAGCAAGCGAGCGCGACGACAACATGCTGGCCGCGATCAGCGCACCCATCGTCAGTTCGCGCTGGCTGATCAGGTAGACCCCGATCACGATCATCACGATCCACACCATCTGGGTCATGGTGTTGGTCAGATACATGGCGCGCGACGACAGCGCTCGGATCTTGACGTTGGTGGAAGCCAGGAACAGGTTGGTGCGTTCCCATCTGGCCTGGATCACGCCTTCGGCGCCCTGGGCCTTGATGGTCTCGATGCCGCCCAGGCTCTCGATCAGCGTGCCGTTGCGCAGCGCAGCCGCCTTGTAGGTGGTTTCGGACAGTTCATGCAGGCGGTGCTGCATCGAATAACCCATCACCAGAATGATCACGAAGGCCACCAATGGCGGAACGGCGAGCCATGGCGATATCCACGCCAGCACGCCGATGAACAGCAGCGCGAACGGCAGATCGATCAGCGCGGTGACCGTGCCTGAGGCGATGAAGTCGCGCACCTGCTCGAAGCCGCGCAGGTTGGATGCGAACGAGCCGATCGACTGCGGCCGGTTCTCCAGCTTCATGCCGAGCACCTTCTCCATCAGCGTGGCCGAGATCTTCACATCGATGCGTGCGCTCGCCTCGTCGACGAAATGGCTACGCAGCGAACGCATGAACAGATCGGCGCCGATGATCAGCAGCACCCCGATCGACAGCGCCCACAGCGTCTCGACCGCGTTATTCGGCACCACGCGGTCGTAGACGTTCATCGAGAACAGCGGCATCGCCAGCGCGAACACATTGATCAGCAGCGCGGCCCACAACACATCACGGTAGACGCCGCGCTGCTCCATCACCGCGCTCCAGAACCAGTGCTGCGCCTTGACCTTGCGCACCTCCGGCGTTCGCTGGTCGAAGCGGAAATGCGGGCGCACGAACAGCGTGACGCCGATGTAGCGCGCTTCCAGCTGCTCGCGGCTGAGCGTGATCGAGCCTTGTCCGGTTTCAGGCAGCAAGACCTTCGCGACTTGACCGTCTTGCTCCCAGCCCAGCAACACGCAGGCCTGGTTGTTGGCCAGGACCAGCAGCACCGGGAAGGTGGCGGCGTCCAGACGTGCCAGCTCGATGCGCTGCAGCTTGGCGGTCATCGAGGCACGTGCCGCTGCTCGTTCGACGAGTTCGAGCGTCATCTTCGAGGCGCGCCCGGTGCCCAGCGGCAGGCCGGCAGACAACGAGGCGCGGGTGGCCGCTGCGCCGTGCAGCCGGCAGATCTCGACCAGGCAATCGAGCAGCGGATCGGGATGGATCAGATCCTCGCGTAGCCGCGAGACGCCGGTGCTCACCGGCCCGCTGCTGGTTGCAACGGCCTGGGGCGGGTCGACGGTGACCGTGGCCGTCACTTTCTGCGGCCCGGCTGGCGCGGCCGGCGCGGGAACGAGTGGTGTGCTTGCGGTTGGATTCGACATGAATGGGTTCGGGTGTGCTCAGGGAATATCGGCGCAATGGAAGCCGAATTGACCCTTTTTTCGGTCAGCGAAGAAATACTCCAGCGTTGCCCGAACCGTGCGAAAGGCCAATTGATCCCAGGGAATCTCAGATTCGAGGAACAGGCGTGCCTCGATGGTTTCCGGCCCCGGTGCAAAGTCGGTATCGAGCAGGCGCGCGCGGTAATAGAGGTGGACCTGGCTGACCCGGGTCACGTTGAGCAGGGTATACAGACCCTGCATCTCGATTCGCGCGCCGGCTTCCTCAATGGTCTCGCGCAGCGCACCGTCGGCGGTTGTTTCACCCAGTTCCATGAAGCCGGCCGGCAGGGTCCAGAAGCCGAAGCGGGGTTCGATGTTGCGTTTGCACAGCAACACCCGATCACCCCAGACCGGCAAGGTGCCAACCACGTTCAGCGGATTTTCATAGTGCACGGTGTGACAGACACTGCACACCGCGCGCTCGCGGTTGTCGTCCGCCGGAACCTCGTAACGCACCATGCTGCCGCATTGCTTGCAGTGCCGGATCGAGCGGATTTCAAACATGGCAGCGAGTGTAGCGGCGCCCCCGCGACGAGGCAGGGCGGGCCCAGGCGCCCCTGTTGTCCGGTTTGTCGGCCGCGCGGTCGGCTGGCACCCGGATCGGCGTGGCATCATCGCCGCGAGCCCCCTAGACATTCAAGGAAGCAACCATGAGTTTTGTGATCTCCGCCCCTGAACAGGCTGCCATTCCGGTACGTGGCGAACCGGGAGGTCAATTCCCGGTACGCCGCATTTATTGCGTCGGCCGAAACTACGTCGAACATGCGATCGAGATGGGGTTTACCGGGCGCGAGCCACCGTTTTTCTTTCTGAAGCCGTCCGACGCCATCCTGGTGGTTGCAGAAGGCGACACCGGCGCGATGCACTATCCCAGTCTGACCAAGAGCCTGCACCACGAGGTCGAACTGGTGATGGCGATCGGCAAGGGTGGGCGGGACATCCCTGCCGAGCGGGCGATGGAACATGTCTGGGGTTACGGCGTCGGGCTCGACATGACGCGCCGCGACCTGCAGGGCCAGATGAAGAAGGAGGGGCGACCGTGGTGCATCGGCAAGGCCTTCGACGAATCGGCACCGGTCGGGCCGCTGGTCAGCGCCGCCAATTGCCAGGTCACCGCCGACACCCGCATCGAATTGAAGGTCAACGGCGAAATCCGGCAGCAAAGCGTGATCGGCAAGCTGATCTGGAGCATGCCCGAGATCATCGAACACCTGTCCAGAGCCTGGACCCTGCAGCCGGGCGACCTGATTTTCAGCGGCACGCCGGAAGGCGTGGCCGCCGTGGTTCCGGGCGACCTGCTCGAGGCCAGCGTCGAGGGCGTCGGCAGCCTGAAACTGAAGATCGTCGACTGAAGCTGGGCCGCACCGCTCAGATCTTCATCGGGGCGGCGTAGCCGGTCATCTCCAGGTAACCGCGTCCGATCAGATGGCCGCTGGCATCGCGAAGCGTGCTCAGGCCCTCCCAGTAGACCGAGCCGGTGCTGCGCCGGCTGTCGAGTTCCTGATCGTCGAAAATTGCCGCGAGGCTGAAAACACCTGCCGGCGTGGTGATGTTCCACTCGACCGGATAACGGGCCTGGGTATGCGGGCTGAGCCAGCGGCGGCCGGGCTCGAAAACGACTTCGGCGGGCGCGAAATTCCGGGTCGAGCCGTCGGCTGTCTGCCAGCTGCCGCCGGCATGGAGCGTGCTTCCATCGGCGCGCCGCACGCGGAACGCAGTCAATGCGCCGCCATCGTCGAGGTTGACGCCGGTCCAGTCCCAGCCCACCGCATCGGCGGCCAGAACCTGGTTGCTCCACTCGTGATCGAGCCAGGCCGTGCCGCGCACCTGCAGCGGTTTGCCGTCGAGCGTCAAACGGCCTTCGCTCTGCAATTGCGGACGGCTGTAATAGTGGCTGGCCTGCGCCGGATCGGGCCCCTTTCTCGACAGCCCCGCCACCCCCTGCAACAGCGGAGGCCGATCGGTCTGCAGCCGGAGGTCGAGCGCGAAACCGGCAGCCGTGCTGTCGATGCGGGCGTGATATCGACTCGCATCGACCCCCGCTTCTCGCCGCAGACCCCAGTCGCGCAGCCAGACATCGGTGTCGCCCGGCCTGGCTTCGGCGATATCGAACCCGGCGCGCGAAGCGCGTTGATCATGCCGCAGGCGACGCTCGGTGAGCATGCTCAGTGCGGCGTGTGCGACGACGATCTGCTGCGCGGCGAAGCGGCTCGGATGATCGGCCGCGACGCCGGTGCGCAGGCGAAAGAAGGTCAGCTGAAAACCCAGCTGCGGCCCCGCGCCACGCCCGGCGATGCTCAGCGCCCCGGTGACATACCACCATTCGATGGAGGTGTCGGGATGGGCGCCGAAATCTACGGGGAAAACCAGTCGGCGCTCGGAGACCCCGAGACCTTGGTAGGCGTCGGATGTTGGCCGCTTGTTCTTCGTCGCGGCAGGGCGGCCGCTTGCCGACAAAACGGGTCCGCCGATCAGCGGAATGGCGATGAAGCTGCGTCGATCCATGGCCGCCAGCATCGCACGGGTCGGGCGGACCTGCCCGGGACCGGCCAGAATGTCCGGACCCGAGGCATCTTCTTGCAAGCCACATGTTGATCATCCACAACCCCGACCACCACCTGCACCAGGGCCGCAGCGAGATGTTCCGCGGGCTGCTGGTGCCGTGCCACGAGCGGGTCGAGCGGCTCGACCATGTGCTGGCCGAATTGGTGCGTCGGCCGATCGGCCCGCTTCGCGAACCCGATGCGAACGGCCTGGACGAGGCGCTGGCGCAGATTCACGCCGCACCCTATCTGCAGTTTTTGCAGCAGGCCTGGGACGACTGGATCGGCATCGATCCTTCCAATGTCGAGCGCGATATCCTGCCATCGGTCTGGCCGGGTCGCGGGTTCCGCCGCGACGTGCTGCCCGACAATTTTTCGGCAAGACTGGGTCTCTACAGTTTCGACTCCGGAACGCCGCTGACCGCCGGCAGCTGGCAGGCGGCACGCACCGGTGCGGCCTGCGCACTGACGGCGGCGCGGGCAGTCGCCGAGGGCGAGGTCGGCAGTGCATTTGCCCTGTCGCGGCCGCCCGGCCACCATGCCGGTGCCGATTTCATGGGTGGCTACTGCTTCCTGAACAATTCGGCGCTGGCGGCGCAGTCGTTTCGCAACAGCGGTTTCGAACGGGTCGCCGTGCTCGACATCGACTATCACCACGGCAACGGTACCCAGGCGATCTTCTACGAGCGCGCCGATGTGCTGACGGTGTCGCTGCACGGCGATCCGCGCACCGAGTATCCGTTTTACCTCGGCCATGCCGACGAACGCGGCGCAGCGGCCGGCGAGGGCTTCAACCTCAACCTGCCGATGCCGCGCGGCACCGGTTTCCGCGCCTGGCGTGTATCGCTGGCGCGCGCGCTGGAGGCGGTTCGTGCGTTCGATGCGAAGGCCATGGTGGTCGCGATCGGCGTCGATACCTTCGAAGGCGACCCGATCTCAGGCTTCACGCTGCGCAGTGCCGACTACCTCGACATCGGCCGGGATATTCGGCGCGCGCTGGGCGAGCTGCCGCTGGTGTGGGTGTTCGAAGGCGGCTACGAGGTCGACGAGATCGGCGTCAATCTGGTAAACGTCCTGGAAGCCTTCAAGGCTTGACGGCGGGTCAGGCAGCGATGCCGGACGGTTCGCCTCGTCTGCGTGCGCCTCGTCCAGCGTCGCCGACGGTTCAGCCTGCCGCTGCCAGGCGCTGGACCTGTTCTTCGAGGCGCTCGCGGGTGGCGCTGAAATCGGCCACACGGCTGCGTTCCTGTTCGACCACTTCTGCCGGCGCGCGGGCGACGAAACGTTCGTTGCCGAGCTTGGCGTTGGCCTTGGTGATCTCGCCGGCCAGACGATCGATTTCCTTGTGCAGCCGTTCCAGCTCGGCGGCGACATCGATCTCGACATGCAGCGCCATTCGAAGCTTGCCGTGCACGGCGGCCGGCGCCGCCTGGGTTGCACGATCGAACTCGCCCTCGTCGGCGAACGGGCGCAGTTCGGACAATTTGGCCAGGGCTTGCAGAACCGGCGCGGCCTGAGCCACGAAATCGGCCTCGCCGTGTACCAGCAAAGGGACCCGCAACGCCGGAGACAGGCTCATCTCGCTTCGCAGGTTGCGACAGGCACCCACTACGCCCTTCAACTGCGCAACCCAGGCGTCGGCGCCCGCCTCGACGCGATCCAGCTGGGCCTGCGGATAGTCGGCCGTGACGATGCTGGCGCCGGCGGTTTCAGCCTTGCGGCCGGCCACCACCGCCACGCGGTCCCACAACTCGGCGGTGATGAACGGTGTGATCGGGTGCAGCAGCCGCAGCACCGCTTCGAGGGTCCGGATCAGCGTGCGACGGGTGGCGCGTTGTGCCGATTCGGCGCCGGTCTGGATCTGCACCTTCGCGATCTCCAGGTACCAGTCGCAGTATTCGTCCCAGACGAACTGATAAATCGCGTTGGCAACATTGTCGAGGCGGAACTCCGCGAAGCCCTTTTCAACCGCCGCCTCGACGCGTTGCAACTCGTTGCTGATCCACTTGTCCGCCTGGCTGAACGTCAGGTAGTTGTGGAACGGCTGACCGGGCGCGCATTCGGCCTTGGTGTGCGATTTCAGGCCGCAGTCCTGGCCTTCGCAATTCATCATCACGAAGCGGGTGGCATTCCACAGCTTGTTGCAGAAATTGCGATAACCCTCGCAGCGCTTGGTGTCGAAATTGATGTTGCGGCCCAGGCTGGCGTAGCTGGCCATCGTGAAACGAAGCGCATCGGCACCATAGGCTGGCATGCCTTCCGGAAACTCCTTCTTCACCCGGGCGGCGACTTTTGGCGCGGTCTCCGGCTTGCGCAGCCCGACCGTGCTTTTCCGGACCAGGGTCTCGAGGTCGACGCCTTCGATGAGGTCGACTGGATCGAGCACATTGCCCTCCGACTTGCTCATCTTCTTGCCTTCGCTGTCGCGCACCATGCCGTGGATATACACGGTGCGAAACGGAACCCGGCCGGTGAAGTGGGTCGTCATCATGATCATCCGGGCGACCCAGAAGAAGATGATTTCGTAGCCGGTCACCAGTACGCTCGACGGCAGGAACAGGTCCATTTCCTTGGTTCTTGCCGGCCAGCCCAGCGTTGAGAACGGCACCAGGGCCGACGAGTACCAGGTGTCGAGCACGTCTTCGTCGCGGGTCAACCGGCCGTCGTAGCCGGCCGTGTCGGCCTTGGCGCGTGCTTCGGCCTCGTCGCGGCCGACAAACAATTCGCCATTGCTGCCGTACCAGGCCGGGATCTGGTGGCCCCACCAGAGCTGGCGGCTGATGCACCAGTCCTGGATATTCTTCATCCACTGGTCGTAGGTATTGACCCAGTTCTCGGGAACGAACCGGACTTCGCCGGAGGCAACAGCGTCGATCGCCTTCTGCGCAATGCTCTTGCCGTCAGGCCCCGGTTTGCTGACGGCCACGAACCACTGGTCGGTCAGCATCGGCTCGATCACCTGGCCGGTACGGCCGCAACGCGGCACCATCAGCTTGTGTTTCTTGGTCTCGACCAGCAGGCCTTGGGCATCGAGGTCGGCGACCACTCTCTTTCGCGCCACGAAGCGATCCAGACCCTGGTAGGCGGCGGGCGCCTGGTCATTGATCTTCGCGTCCAACGTCAGCACGCCGATGATCGGCAAACCATGGCGCTGTCCGACCGCGTAGTCGTTGGCGTCATGGGCCGGTGTGACCTTCACGACGCCGGTGCCGAATTCGCGGTCGACATACGCGTCGGCGATCACCGGGATCTCGCGCCCAACCAGCGGCAGGGTGACCGTCTTGCCGATCAGCGCCGAGTAGCGCTCGTCGTCGGGATGCACCATTACCGCGACGTCGCCAAGCATGGTCTCCGGACGGGTGGTGGCCACCACCACCGACCCGCTGCCGTCGCTGAGCGGGTAACGGATGTGCCACAGAAAACCGTCTTCCTCTTCGCTTTCGACCTCCAGATCGGAGACTGCCGACTTCAGCACCGGATCCCAGCTCACCAGGCGTTTGCCGCGGTAGATCAGGCCCTGTTCGTAGAGCTGCACGAAGGTGTCGGTGACGATCCCCGACAGCTTGTCGTCCATCGTGAAATATTCGTGCTTCCAGTCGACGCTGGCGCCTATGCGGCGCATCTGTTGCGTGATCGTCGAGCCGCTTTGCTGCTTCCACTCCCAGACCTTGGCGACGAAATTCTGGCGACCGAGGTCGTGTCGACTGATCTTCTGTTGCTCGAGCTGGCGCTCGACGACGATCTGGGTTGCTATGCCGGCGTGGTCGGTGCCCGGCACCCACAAGGTGTTGTGCCCGCGCATCCGGTGATAGCGGGTCAGCGCGTCCATGATCGTCTGGTTGAACGCATGCCCCATGTGCAGGGTGCCGGTGACGTTCGGCGGCGGCAACTGGATGCTGAACGACGGTTTGTCGTCATCGAGCGTCGGCGTGTAGACGCCGCTCTGTTCCCACTCGGGCGCCCAGCGGGCCTCGATGGCGGCGGGTTCGACGGACTTGGCGAGTTCGGTCATCGGAAAGGCGGGCGATTGGACTGCGGCAGCCGGGTCGTCATGTGCGCTGCGGAAGGCATCGATTGTAGGTGGCGACCCTGAGATGTGCGGCGGCCGGCCGGGGCCTTGGCTTCGGTTCATAAGCCACGTCGAGATCCCGGCGCGGGCATAAAAAAAACCCACGAGTCCGCGCTTCGACGCGGGCTTCGTGGGCTTCTGCAGCGACCGGCAAAGGTCACTGCGGATCGGATCGAATTGTCCGGCCTGACGGTCTAGCGCCGGGTCACCGTGATCGGCTCGATATCGACACGGCGATTCTGCTTGCCGCAGGTGATCATTTCGGCCCGGGTTGGCAACCGGCAATCGGTCACCAGCTGGCTCGATCCGACGCCACGTGCCGTCAGGCGGTTCGCGGCGATTCCCTTGGATACCAGATACGCCTTCACCGCTTCGGCACGCTCCTTCGACAGCCGGGTGTTGATGCTGGCGGTGCCGAGTTGGTCGGTGTGACCGGTGATCACGACCTCGTTGATCTGCGGATTGGCCTGCAGGGCGGTTGCAAACGCATCGAGCTCGGGCTGCGGCGGCACGACGCGCGCGCTGTTCAGCGCGAACAGGCTGCTCGCCTCGAGCGTCATCCGCTGCGGCGGTGGCGGCGGCGGAGGCGGTGGTGGTGGAGCCGGGCGCGGCGGAGGCGGCGGGGGCGGTGTCAGCACTGGGGGCGGCGGAACCGTCGCGACCCGCGTCGGGGTCGTCGGCGGGGCATCGAACGCCCACATCAGTCCGAGCCCGAAATAGTTGTTGCTGGCGCGCTTGAAGCCCCAGGTACTCTTGCTGACGAAGCCCTCGACCCGGCGGAAGTCTGCCTGCAGCCCGAGGTTTTCAGTGAACATCCATTGCACGCCGAGACCAGCGCTCAGGTACGGCGAGGTCTTGGTGGTACTGTTGCCGAACAGGCTGCGCTTGTCGTATTCGCCACCGATACCGATCATCACGAAGGGCCGGATGTCGCTGCGGCTGAACATGTAGAGCGCATCGACGCCGAACAGCGTTTGTTCGATCTTGTTGCCATCGGCCGAACGCCGCGCTTGGCTGATGCCGAACTGCAGGTCGAAGTCTTCGCTCAAGGGCATGCCGTACTTGACGCCGACGGACGCCCCCTTGCCGACCACCCCGAAATCGTTGTCGGCGTCGAAGACAGAGAGCTGCGGCATCACATAGGCCGACATGTTGAGGCCGTTCATCTGCGCCTGACTGGCTGCAGTGGCGGTCAACAGGCCGGCGGCGATCATCCAGGCGGCAAGACCGCGCTTACTGCAATGCATGTGTTCTTCTCCTTGAGTTGTCATGCGATTTTTCATACTCCGAGCCTGAAGGCCTGGACGACTGCCTGATGGTGCTTGGTCGGCCGGAGGCAGTCAAGTTCTTGTTGCAGCACAACATCGCTGCGGATCCCCCTACATCAACAGGTGTTCGCCGGCATTATCACCGCCGAGGATCACGTAGTTGACCTTGCGGATGTCGGCAAGCGCCGTGCCGCCCGCGTAGCTGATCGAGCTCTGCACGTCTTCGCGCATCTCGCGCAGGGTGTCGGCCAGTACACCCTTGATCGGCTCCAGGATGCGTTTGCCCTCGACGTGTTTGTATTCACCCTTGTTGAAGTCGCTCGCGCTGCCGAAATATTCCTTGTAACGCTTGCCGTCGACCTCGACGGTTCGTCCAGGCGATTCCTCGTGCCCGGCGAACAGCGCGCCGATCATCACCATCGCCGCCCCGAAGCGGATGCTTTTCGCAATATCGCCATGGTCGCGGATGCCGCCGTCCGCAATGATCGGCTTGGTCGCGACGCGGGCGCACCATTTGAGGGCGCTCAACTGCCAGCCGCCGGTGCCGAAGCCGGTCTTCAGCTTGGTGATGCACACCTTGCCGGGTCCGACGCCGACCTTGGTCGCATCGGCGCCCCAGTTTTCCAGGTCGATCACGGCTTCGGGGGTGGCCACGTTGCCGGCAATCACAAAGGCATCGGGCAGGCGCTGCTTGATGTGCGCAATCATCCGCTGAACCGTTTCGGCGTGACCGTGGGCGATGTCGATGGTGACGTAATCGGCGCCGACGCCTTCGGCGGCTAACTGGTCGATCATCCGATAGTCGTCCGGCTTGACCCCCGCACTGATCGACACGAACAGGTCCTTGTCGCGCATGCGCCGGGCATAGGCGAGGTTGTCCAGATCGAACCGGTGCATCACGTAGAAAAACCCGTTGGCGGCGAGCCACTCGCTGATCGGCTGGTCGATCACGGTCTTCATGTTGGCGGGCACGACCGGCAACTGGAAGCGGCGCGGGCCGAACTGGGTCGAGGCATCGCACTCGCTGCGGCTCTCGACGCGGCATTTGCGCGGCAGCAGCAGAACGTTGTCGTAGTCGAAGATCTCCATCGCATTCGCTCCTCGCGAGAATCGCCACTCCTTGGGGCAGTGCATGGCGGGACGCCGCGACCGCTCACCGGGAGCCCGGTCTCAGTCCGCGGCACCGGCAATCGGCGCGCCACGAAAAGAACCGGGCTCCAGCGGACAGGCCCGGTCCAGGACTGTATACCGGCTCCGGTAACCCGGGATGCTGGCGGCAGCGACTCAACCGCATGGGCGGTCCAGCCGCCGCGGGATCGGGCCTCGGCCTTGCCCGACAATGACGCATGAACAGCGCCTTGCCCGATTCCTCCGGCGAAATTGCCGGCGGATCTTCTGCCCCTGCCAATGACTCGCTGCTGCGTGGACTCAACCCGGAACAGCTCGCCGCCGTCACGCTTCCATCGCGGTCAGCCCTGATCCTGGCCGGTGCCGGATCCGGCAAGACGCGTGTGCTGACGACCCGCATCGCCTGGCTGATCCACACCGGCCAACTGTCGCCCGGCGGCGTTCTGGCCGTCACGTTCACGAACAAGGCGGCCAAGGAAATGCTGATCCGGCTGGCCGCGATGCTGCCGATCCCGGTGCGCGGCATGTGGATCGGCACCTTCCATGGTCTGTGCAACCGCTTCCTGCGCGCACACTGGAAGCTGGCCGCGCTCCCGCAGGGCTTCCAGATCATCGATACGGCCGATCAGCTGTCGGCGGTCAAGCGGATCATCAAGGCGCTGAATGTCGACGCTGAACGCTTCATTCCGAAACAAGTCAGCTGGTTCATCGCGGGTGCGAAGGAGGACGGGCTGCGGCCGCGCGATGTCGAGATCCGTGACGAACAATCGCGCACGCTGGTCGCGATCTACCAGGCCTATGAAGACCAGTGCCAACGCGAGGGCGTGGTCGATTTCGCCGAGCTGCTGCTGCGCACCTACGAGCTGATGCGCGACAACCAGGCGCTGCGCGAGCACTACCAGCGCCGCTTCAGGCACATCCTGGTCGATGAATTCCAGGACACCAACAAGCTGCAATATGCCTGGCTGAAGATGTTCGGCGGCCCCGGCAATCCGGATGGCGCAGCGGTGATGGCGGTGGGCGACGACGACCAGAGCATCTACGCCTTCCGCGGTGCGCAGGTCGGCAACATGGCGTCGTTCGAGCGCGAATTTCACGTCGATCAGGTGATCAAGCTCGAGCGCAACTACCGCTCGTTCGGCCACATCCTCGATTCGGCCAACGCGCTGATCGCGCGCAATTCGCGCCGGCTGGGCAAGAATCTGCGAACCGAGGCGGGGCAGGGTGAACCGGTGCGGATCTTCGAATCGACCAGCGATTTCGCCGAAACCCAATGGCTGATCGACGAGGCCCGGCAACTGCACCGCGACGGCATTGCACGCTCGGACATCGCTGTCTTGTACCGCAGCAATGCGCAAAGCCGGGTGATCGAAAGCGGCTTGTTCAACGCTGGCATTCCATACAAGGTGTACGGTGGGCTGCGCTTCTTCGAGCGCGCCGAGGTGAAACATGCCTTGTCGTATCTGCGGCTGATCGAGAACCCGAACGACGACACCAGCTTTTTGCGCGTCGTGAACTTTCCGGCGCGCGGCATCGGTGCCCGCACGCTCGAACAGTTGCAGGATGCGGCCCGCGCCAGTGGTCGCAGCCTGGCGCAAAGCGTCGGTGCCATCAGCGGCCGCGGCGGCGCCAACCTGCAGGCCTTCGTCTCGTTGATCGATTCGATGCGCGACCAGACCCACGGCAAGACGCTGCGCGAGATCATCGAGCAGATGCTGCAGGCATCCGGTCTGGTCGATTTCTACCGCACCGACAAGGAGGGCCGCGACCGGCTGGAGAACCTGGACGAACTGGTCAATGCGGCCGAGGCCTTCGTCACGCAGGAAGGTTTCGGCAAGGATGCCGTGGCCCTGCCGGTCGACGAATTTTCAGCCGCCGCTGAGGCCGAGTTGGCGAAGGTGGTGAGCGGCATCGCGCCGGGCGCGATCGCCGAGGGCGATCCGCCTGCCATCGCTGCGGCCGACCTCACGCCCGATGCCGAGACCGGCGAGATCATGTCGCCGCTGGCTGCCTTTCTGACCCACGCGTCGCTGGAAGCGGGCGACAACCAGGCGCAGGCTGGGCAGGACGCGCTGCAGCTGATGTCGGTGCACTCGGCCAAGGGCCTGGAGTTCGACGCCGTCTTCATCACCGGCCTGGAGGAGGGGCTGTTCCCGCACGAAAACAGCCAGAGCGACCTCGACGGCCTGGAGGAAGAGCGGCGGCTGATGTATGTCGCGATCACACGCGCACGCAAGCGGCTGTATATCAGCCACAGCCAGACCCGCATGTTGCACGGGCAGACCCGATACAACATCAAGAGCCGCTTCATCGACGAACTTCCGGAGGAGTCGGTCAAATGGATCACGCCGCGCAACCAGGGCTTCGGCTCGGGCTTCCAGCGCGACTACCAGGCGGCCTGGGCACGCGGCAGCGGGCCGGGCTCGATGGTGGGTGTCGGCCGGATCGCGCCATCGGCACCGCCGCCGCTGGTTCCCAAGGCACCGTCGCACGGTCTGCGCTCGGGGCAGGGCGTGTTCCACAACAAGTTTGGCGAGGGCGTCGTCGTCACGCTCGAAGGCAACGGTGCCGATGCGCGGGCACAGATCAACTTCGGCCGTCACGGCATGAAGTGGCTGGCCTTGTCGGTCGCCAAGCTGACACCGATCGACTGAACGTCGATTTTTCTCCCCAACACCATGCACAAGCTGCCGCCGCTCCCGACGATCACACCCGGCCGGTATCGCCATTACAAGGGCGGTGAATACGACGTGATCGGTGTTGTGCGACACAGCGAAACGCTGGAGCCGATGGTGCATTACCGGCCGCTGAGTGGCGACTCGGGCAACTGGATCCGGCCTTTCGACATGTTTCTCGAAACCGTCGAGATCGATGGCTTGCCAGTGCCCCGGTTCATCAGGATGCAGCGAAGTGCCACCAGTCCGGCGCACGATCGGGTGCCGCCACCGACCGGTACCGATCTGCGCCGGCTCGACGCTTCGGACGCGGTGGCGTTCCGGGCGCTGCGCCTGGACGGGCTGCGCGACATGCCAACTGCATTCGGATCGAGCTTCGAAGAAGAACAGGGCCGATCGGTCGAGCAGGTCCAGGCGCACCTCACCGGATCGGGCGAGCGGGTCTTCTTCGGCTGTTTTCGAGCCCGAAACCTGATCGGCGTGGTCAGCGTCGGTCGTGAACAAGGCGCCAAGGAATGCCACGTCGGCTTCGTGCGAGGCATGATCGTCGCCCCCGAAGCGCGCGGCATCGGAGTGGGCCGTGCGTTGCTTGATGCGGCGTTGCGGCAGGCCTTCGCGTGGCCGGGTGTCGAGCAGCTTGTCCTGTCGGTCACCGCGAGCAACGCCGCCGCGGTGCAGCTGTACCGCAGCGCCGGTTTTGTCGAGGTGGGGCGGATGCCGCGTGCGCTGCAGATCGACGGCGACTATTTCGACGAACTGATCATGTTGCTGTACAAGCTTGACCGCTGATCCAGACCTGAGCGTCAGACTTGCCTACTCGCTGCCTTGCCTACGCGCTTACTTGCCGACTTGCCGAATCGCTGGGTCTCTGACTCGCTGACTTGCCGAATAGCTGATTCGCTGACTCGCTGACGCGGTGGATGGCGCGCCACGAGCGCGGCGGCGCCTACTTGGCGAACAGCGAGTCGATATCCGCGAACGCCTTAAACTCCAGCGCGTTGCCGCAGGGATCGAGAAAGAACATCGTCGCCTGCTCGCCGACTTCGCCCTTGAAACGGACATGGGGCTCGATGATGAATTTCGTCCCGTCGCGCTGCAGGCGATCGGCCAGCTGCTGCCATTCGGGCATGTCCAGCACCACGCCGAAGTGCCGCACCGGCACGTCGTCGCCATCGACCTGGCTGGTGCTGCGATGCCCGGCTTCAGCGGGCGACAGATGGGCCACGATCTGATGCCCGTACAGGTTGAAATCGATCCATTCGCTGGAACTGCGCCCTTCGGGGCAGCCGAGCAGCCCGCCGTAGAAGCGGCGTGCGGCTTCGAGATCGTTGACCGGAAAGGCCAGGTGAAAAGGGCGAAGGCTGGATCGAGCGGTCATGGTGTCGTGATGGGCGGATAGGACCCGGCAATCCTATCAGCGGTCGAATCGGCTTCAGTCTTCCGGCCTTCGGCTGGCGCGTGAACCTCGCGCGCCGGTGCGGACATTTTGCGCCGCCGCCCTGTACCGGTTTCGCCGGCCCGGGCTCGACTGCAACATCCTGCAGGCGACCAAGTGGCATGGGCTTGCGCTGTCACATGAGCGTCACATCAGCGCGCGAGCATCAGCGGATTGGATTTTTCTCACCGCCGTAAAGGACCACACATGAACAAGCCGCTGGATCTTCCACTACTGTCCGCTGATGATGAAGACCTGAATCGCTCGGGGAACGCCAGTTTCAACCAGGTGCTCGATGCCCGCCTGAGCCGTCGCTCGGTGCTGCGCGGTGGCGTCGGTACGGCGGCCAGCGCTGTGCTCGGGGGATGGGCGGTCAGCGCCTGTGGTGGCGACGACGGTGGCACCACGACCACGCCAGCACCCGCGCCGGCTCCCGCTCCCGCTCCTGCACCGGCAGCCGCGCCGTCGGCCATCACCGCGCTGGGCTTTGCCGCAGTGGCGAAGAACCGCGACGACAAGGTCACGGTGCCGGTTGGCTATACCGCGTCGGTGGTGATTGCCCTGGGCGATCCGCTGGCGGCCGCAACCCCCGATTACCGAAACGACGGCAGCGATACCGACTTTGCGAACCGCAGTGGCGATCACCATGACGGCATGGAGTATTTCGGCCTCAACGCCGCCGGTACCGCGCGGGAAGCCGCTGGCAGCGAGCGTGGCCTGCTGGTGATGAACCACGAGGCGCTGACCGACCAGTTCCTGCACGTCAACGGCGTGAGCGCACGGCCACGTCCGGCCGCCGAGTCCGACAAGGAGATTCCGGCCCACGGCCTGGCGGTGGTCGAGGTGCGCAAGAGCGGTACCAGCTTCAGCTACGTGCGCGCTTCGGCCTACAACCGGCGCGTGACGCCGCTGACACCGATGCAGATCAACGGCCCGGCGCGCGGCAATGCGCTGCTGAAGACGAAATATTCGCTCGACGGCACGACGACTCGCGGCACCATCAACAACTGCGGCACCGGCTACACGCCCTGGGGCACCTACCTCAGCGGCGAAGAAAACTGGGCCGGCTATTTCACTCGCGGAGCGAGCGACAACACGGCTCGCGGCAACGACAAGAGCGTGGCTTCGCTCGACCGATATGGCCGTCCGCAAGGCGGGGCCAGCCGGCACGGCTGGGAGACTTCGGGCGCCGCCGACCAGTACGCGCGCTGGAACATCTCGCGCACCGGTACCTCGGCCGACGGCAGCGACGACTATCGCAACGAACTCAACGGCATGGGCTACATCGTCGAGCTGGATCCCTACGACAAGGCGGCCGCGGTGGTCAAGCGCACGGGTCTTGGTCGCTTCGCGCACGAAAGCGCGGCCTTCGGCATGCCGAGCGCCGGCAAGCCGCTGGCGGTCTACATGGGGGACGACTCGCGCGGCGAATATATCTACAAGTTCGTGTCGACCGCGAACTGGGCCGAGGCGGATCGCAACCCGGCCAACCGCATGGCTACCGGCGACAAATACCTCGACTCCGGCAAGCTCTATGTCGCGCGCTTCGACGCCGATGGCACCGGTCAGTGGATCGAGTTGGCGATCGGCAACGCCGCGATTGCCGGCTACGCAACCTACAAGTTCGCGGATCAGGCCGATGTCGTCGTCAACGCGCGTCTGGCTGCTGATGCGGTCGGTGCCACCAAGATGGATCGGCCCGAGTGGAATGCGGTCAACCCGGTGTCCGGCGAGATCTATTTCACGCTGACCAACAACAGCAACCGCAAGCTGCAGCCGACCAGCAGCCAGTTCGGCCTCGACTCGGCGAATCCGCGCGCCTACGGCGACAGCTTCGCCGGTGGTGCGGCCAGCTCGCCGGGCAATATCAACGGCCACATCATTCGGATGGCCGAGACTGGCGGCGAAAGCACCGCGACACGCTTTACCTGGGACGTCTATCTGTTTGGTGCCGAATCGGGCGCGGATGCCAACCTGATCAACCTGTCAGCATTGACTGCTGAACAGGACTTCTCGAGCCCGGACGGCCTCTGGTTCAGCCCGAATACCAAGCTGTGCTGGATCCAGACCGACGACGGTTCGTATACCGATGTCACCAACTGCATGATGCTGGCCGGCGTGCCGGGCAAGGTCGGCGACGGCGTCAGGACCACACTCAACTACACCCGCACCGATGGCAGCACGGCCACCGTCAGCACCTATGTCGGCAAGAAGCCGGCCGCCGATGCACTGAAGCGCTTTCTGGTCGGCCCGGTCGATTGCGAAATCACCGGTGCGGCTGAAACACCCGATGGCAAGACGCTGTTCATCAATATCCAGCATCCGGGCGAGACGATCAGTGCGGCCAGCGTCGGTGATCCGAGCAAGTATCTGAGCCATTGGCCGGGCAATGCGGGTTACGGTGCCGGCGGTGCCAATGCGCGCCCCCGTTCGGCAACGATCGCGATCTCCAAGAACGACGGCGGCCGGGTCGGCAGCTGAGTCGGACGGGCTGGCGGCAGCGGCGATCACGCTGCCGGCCCCGCTGTGGGAGGGCCTTCAGGCCCGATGGGGCGTTGGCTGGGCACCGATCGCGGCTGAAGCTGCTCCCACAGAATTCAGCTCTCGTCACGCCCATGCTGCGGCGACATCGCCTGGTGGTGCTTTCGACGCGTCAGTTGGCCGGACCTGCCGGCCTCGGCAGCAGCGTGTGGCGTTCGCAATCGGCATCGCCGCAGCGCTCGCACCGCCATTGCCAGCGCGACGCAGGCGGCTCTGGCTGGGTGTGCCGCTGCCAGGCGCGCCGCACGGCTGCGAGCGCAGCCGCCAGCCGGGCTTCACCGGTACCGGCGACGATCGAATAGGAGACGCCGCTTCGCTGCAACGCAGCTCGCACCAGCTGGTCGATCGGCTCGCGCACATGTTCGCCTTCGCGCTGCAGGCCATCGGCCACCCACGGCAGGTCGAGCGATGTCAGCAGGGTCAATGTGCATTGATGTTGCGCTGCCTCCGCGTCGGCATACAGAGACCGGTCGCCAAAGACGAAATCGCTGTAGACGGCAATCATCAGTGCCGTGGTGTCGGCAATCACGATGTCGACCCCGGATTTGGCCGCAGCCGCGATCCGATCGCTTTGTGCCTGCGCGATCATCTGCTGCTCGTGGTGCAGCGGCGTGCGGCCCTGCTGATCGCAGAAATCGCGCAGGAATTCGTCGACCCGAGCCACCCACAGCCCGTCGGCCGACAACGCCTGCACCAGCGATCGCGCCAGCGTGGTCTTGCCGGTGCTTTCGGCGCCGACCAGCCCGACCACCAGGGCCTTGATCGGCTCGGCTTCAGGCGGGTTGTCGGTCATGGGCGATCTTGGCAGCCTGCCCGGGCACCATGCGTGCCCAAGCGATCCAGCCGGCCACCGAGAGAATCAGGAAAAGCGAGTAGAGCAGGACGGTCAGCCACAGCCCCTTGTGCACGAACAGCGCCACGCTGACCGCATTGACGATCAGCCAGGCCAGCCAGTTCTCGACATATTTGCGGCCCAGCAGCCACTGTCCGACCAGGCTGCCCGCGGTGGGAAAGGCATCGAACCAGGGCACATCGGAGTCGGTCCGGCTTGCCAGCAGCCAGGCCAGCGCCGGCCATGCAACCGCCATCACCGCCAGCAGATACCAGCGGCCGGCCGGCTTCAGCCGACGCACCCGAAGCGGTGCGCCGTCGTCGGTGGTGCCGCGCAGCCATTGCCACCAGCCCCAGAAGGCGACCACGATGAAGAACATCTGCAGCCCCGCTTCGCCATACAGCCGGGTGTCGAGAAACAGCACGCCGTAGAGTGCCGAGCTGACGATGGCGAGTGGCCAGGCCAGCGGATTGACCCGCATGTTGCAGCCCACCATCACCAGCGCAATGAAAAACGCGACGATCTCCAGCCAGGTGATCGGCGAGCCCCAGGCGACGAATGCGGACGCGAACAGCGGCTTGATTGGCGTGAGCCAGGTATCCATGTCGGGAATGACGGTGAGTGAGGGGCGATCCGACCCGGCCGCAAGCGACCCGGCCGAGGCGTCGATCAAGGGCTGCAGTCAGGGTCGACGGGCGGCGACCTGGACCAGGATCTCGTCCGGCTTGATCATGCCGAGCTCGGAGCGCGCCTTCTCCTCGACCATTTCCAGGCCTTCCTTCAGGTCGCCCACTTCGGCGGCCAGCTGGTCGTTGCGCGCCTTGGCAGCGCGATTCTCGCTGCGCTGACGCTCCAGCTTGTTGCTGAGCTCCAGCGTGCGAGGCACGCCGCCACCGCCGATCCACAGTTCGGCCTGCACGAGCACGATCAACAAGGCCAGGACGATGGTGACGACGCGCATCGGCGAGAGGAAAATCGATCAGGCAAAGTCGGGCGGGGTGGCTTAGCGCAGGTTGTAGAACGCGGCGCGGCCGGGGTAGGTCGCGACATCGCCGAGGTCTTCCTCGATGCGCAGCAGCTGATTGTATTTGGCCACGCGGTCGCTGCGGCTCATCGAGCCGGTCTTGATCTGGCCGGC
>JANNNE010000028.1:0-6106 GCA_031398385.1 Ideonella sp. | reverse complement strand
GGCACCGAAAAACTCCTTCAGCGCCGCGGAAATCGGCTTGGAGTTGATCAGGTCGTGCGGCATCAGCGCTTCGGTCTCGGCCTGGCCGAGGCGCTCCTTGACGGCCTTCTCGATCCGCGCCAGACCCGAGCGGTACTGGTTCTCGGCCAGTTCGCCGACACAACGCACGCGGCGGTTGCCGAGGTGGTCGATATCGTCGACTTCACCACGGCCGTTGCGCAGTTCGACCCGGATCTTGACCACCTCGAGGATGTCGTCGTTGCTCAAGGTCATCGGGCCTTCCGGCACGTCGCGGCCGACCCGGGCATTGAACTTCATCCGGCCGACCCGCGACAGGTCGTAGGTATCGGCGTTGTAGAACAGGCGGTTGAACAGCGCCTCGACCGCGTCTTCGGTCGGCGGCTCGCCGGGCCGCATCATGCGATAGATGGCGACACGCGCGGCCAGCTGGTCGGCAGTTTCGTCGGCGGCCAGCGTCTGCGAGATGTAGGCGCCTTCGTCGAGTTCGTTGGTATACAGCGCCTGGAATTCCTTGACGCCGGCGACGCGCAGCTTCTTCAGCAGCGTTTCGGTCAGCTCGTCGTTGGCCTTGGCGAGGATTTCACCGGTCTCTTCGTCGACGATGTTGCTGGCGAGCATGCGACCGGCCAGATAGTCTTCCGGCACGCTGATGAACTGCGTCTCGGACTGTTCGATCGTGCGCGTGTGGCGCGCGGTGATGCGTTTGTCCTTCTCGACCACCACATTGCCGCTCTTGTCGGTGATGTCGAAGCGGGCGATTTCCCCGCGCAGGCGATCGGCGACGAATTCGAGCTGAGCGCCCGTATCCATCAGGCGGAAATTGTCGAATACGAAGAAGTGCGCGAGGATCTGCTCGGGATTCAGGCCGATCGCCTTCAGCAGAATCGTCACCGGCATCTTGCGCCGACGATCGACGCGGAAATACAGCGCGTCTTTCGGATCGAATTCGAAGTCGAGCCACGAGCCGCGGTACGGAATGATCCGCGCCGAGAACAACAATTTGCCCGAGCTGTGGGTCTTGCCCTTGTCGTGCTCGAAGAACACGCCAGGCGAACGGTGCAGCTGCGACACGATGACGCGCTCGGTACCGTTGACGATGAACGAGCCGTAGTCGGTCATGAGCGGAACCTCGCCCATGTAGACCTCCTGCTCCTTGATCTCCTTGACCGTCTTCGCCTGCGGCGACTCGCGGTCATAGATGATCATCTGCAGCTTGGCGCGCACCGCGGCCGCGTAAGTCAGGCCACGCTGGCGGCACTCCCGCGTATCGAACGCAGGCTTGGCCATGTTGAATTCGATGAACTTCATCTCGACGAACCCGTTGTGCGAAACAATCGGGAACGCCGACAGGAAGGCGGCTTGCAGGCCTTCCGGTTTTCGTTTTTGTGGCGGTACTTCCTTTTGCAGGAAGGCGACGTACGATTCCTTCTGCATCGTCAGCAGATAGGGAACCTTGAGGACACTCTCACGCTTGCCGAAGCTCTTGCGGATCCGCTTGCGTTCGGTGTAGGTGTAGGGGGTTGTTTGCTGCGCCATAGGTGATTACTCACTCCGTCTCAGGGGAACGGCCCGGCCCTGGCCTCATCCCCGTCGGCGACTGTCGTATCGAACAACTCCCAAGGTCCGCAAGCGGACCTCGCTTCCCCGCAAGGGGTGGCAGTCGACGCGGGGCGGCCCGCAATCGACCTGGAGTCTTGCGCTCGAAGCTTGGTGGCTGGCCACTACCAACCGCTGGCGGACAACCCCGGCATTGCACCGGAGTCCGACCAAACCAGTTCTCTGCAGTCGGATCAGAGAACACTTGGAAAACCCTCGATTGTCGGGGCAAGAGGCTTCCAGGTGCTCTCCAAGGGTTATCACGCAGACAACCCCCGGATCGCTGTGCCACCCATCCGGTACCGGATGGAGACACCATAAAGGCACAAAAGGCCAGGAGCTTGCGGCTCCCGGCCCGTCGCACCGATGTCAATTACTTGATCTCGGCCTTGGCGCCGGCGTCGACCAGTTTCTTCAGGGCAGCATCGGCGTCGGCCTTGGAAACGGCTTCCTTCACCGCCTTCGGTGCGCCGTCGACAACGTCCTTGGCTTCCTTCAGGCCCAGGCCGGTCAGTTCGCGAACCGCCTTGATGACCGACACCTTGTTGGCGCCCGCCTCGAGCAGCATCACGTTGAATTCGGTCTGCTCTTCAACCACCGCGGCAGCGGCACCACCACCTGCACCGGCCGGAGCCGACATCGCAGCGGCGGATACGCCGAATTTTTCTTCAATGGCCTTGACCAGGTCATTGAGGTCCATCACCGACATGCTGTCGAGTGCGCTCAGGAATGCGTCTTTATCGAATGCCATTTTGATTTCCTAGATAGATTGAATGTTCGAAGAATGTTGATCGATCAGGCTGAAGCCGGTGCCTCGGCGGGCGGCGGTGCGTCGCCGGCGGGGGCTTCCCCGGCAGGCGGATCGCCGACCTTTGGCTCGTCGGTGGGTGCATCGCCAACCGGTGCCTCGGTCGCAGGGGTGCTGCCTTCGCCGCGCTGTTCAGCCAATGCAGCCAATACCCGCGCGATACGCGAGACCGGGCTCATCATCAGGCCGAGCAACTGGGACAGCAGCACTTCCTTGGTCGGGATCGCCGCCAGGGATTTGACGCCATCGGCAGTCAGGGCCTTGCCTGCATAGGCGCCGCCCTTCAGGATCAGCTTGTCGTTGCCCTTGGCGAAGTCCGACAGGACTTTTGCCGCGGCGACAGCATCTTCGGAAAAACCATAGATCAGCGGGCCGACCATGCTCTCCGAGGCTACCTCGAACGGTGTACCGGCCACCGCGCGACGAGCCAGCGAATTCTTCAACACATGAAGATAAACGCCACTGTCGCGCGCCGTCCGGCGCAGCGTATCCAGGTGAGCAACGGTGAGGCCACGGTATTCAGCCAGCGCGAGCGTCTGCGAGCGAGCCGCCTGGGCTGCCACATCCGTCACCACGGTCTGCTTTTCGTTGCGGTTGAGACTCAAGGTCTACTCCTCACATCTGTGTGGTTTGGCTTCGAACCGCCCCACACGCCACATTGCAGCGACCATCCGATCAGGAAAACTTCAATCCTTCTCGGCGGGACCGCCATCTGCGCTGGCGATTAAGCCGATCTTGCGATCGACACCAGCGGTCTTGGATGACCTGCCGCCTCCTCGCGGAAACGGCAACCCACCAAACTCTTCAAATCGACGGCGCCAGACTCGCGCCGTCTTCAGAAACGGGTACTTCCGTTGCGCCCTCGGCGCAGCGGGAGCCGGTCGTCAAGCCGACTGGGCCTGGGCGTTGATCGATGCGATATCAACGCGGGCACCGACACCCATCGTCGACGACACCGCCACCTTGCGCAGATAGACACCCTTGCTGGTGGCCGGCTTGGCCTTGTTCAAGGCCTCGATCAGCGCGCGCAGGTTGCCCATCAGCTTGTCGTTGTCGAACGAACGACGTCCGATCGTGCCGTGCACGATGCCGGCCTTGTCGACCCGGAACTGCACCTGACCGGCCTTGGCGTTGCGCACGGCTTGCGCCACGTCGGGCGTCACGGTGCCGACCTTCGGGTTCGGCATCAGGCCGCGCGGGCCGAGGATCTGGCCGAGCGTACCGACGACACGCATGGTGTCGGGCGAAGCGATCACGACGTCGAAATTCATCACGCCGGCCTTGATCTGCTCGGCCAGGTCTTCCATGCCGACGATGTCGGCGCCGGCGGCCTTGGCTTCTTCGGCCTTGGCACCCTGGGCGAATACCGCAACGCGTTTGATCTTGCCGGTGCCGTTGGGCATCACGACGGCGCCACGCACCACCTGGTCGGACTTCTTCGCGTCAATGCCGAGTTGCACCGCCACATCGATCGATTCATCGAACTTGGCGCTGGCACATTCCTTGACGAGCACCAGTGCATTGTCCAGTGCATACAGCTTGGTCGACTCGACCTTGCCGGCGAGCGCCTTCTGGCGTTTGGTCTGCTTGGCCATGATCAGATCACCCCTTCCACTGTGACGCCCATCGAACGGGCGGAGCCGGCGATCGTGCGCACGGCGGCGTCCAGATCGGCTGCGCTCAGGTCTTTCATCTTGGTCTTTGCAATCTCTTCGATCTGCGCGCGCGTCATCTTGGCAACCTTCACCGAATTCGGCGTCGGCGAACCCTTGTCCAGCTTCAGCGCCTTCTTGATCAGCACCGTGGCCGGTGGCGTCTTCAAGATGAAGGTGAAGGACTTGTCCGCAAAGGCGGTGATCACCACCGGCAGCACCAGGCCCGGCTCCATGCTGGAGGTCTGCGCGTTGAACGCCTTGCAGAACTCCATGATGTTCAAGCCGCGCTGGCCGAGGGCCGGGCCGATCGGGGGCGAGGGATTGGCTTTGCCTGCAGGAACCTGCAGCTTGATATAGCCAACGATTTTCTTTGCCATTTTTTTACCAACTTTCGTGAATCGAAATCCGCGACCAGCTCATTGCGGATCCCTGAGTATTAACGCCGAAGGACTGGTTACCCCGGCTCCTCTTGAGAACATCACGTCGTTCTCGGCGACGGACCAGATGGTGCCGATCGGTTGATCGAAACCAGCCCTGGCCGGGCTTGAATGCGCTTGTTGAATGCGCTTGTTGAATGCGTTTGTGCGAGGGCTCGCTCAGACTTTCTCCACCTGGGCGAAGTCGAGCTCGACCGGCGTGGCGCGACCGAAAATCGTCACCGATACGCGAACCTTGGATTTGTCGTAATTGACGTCTTCCACTGCGCCGTTGAAATCGGTGAACGGACCTTCCTTGACCCGCACCATCTCGCCGACAGACCACTCGACCTTGGGCCGCGGCTTCTCGACACCTTCCTGCATCTGGTTGACGATCTTCGCCACCTCGGCTTCGGAAATCGGCGACGGCCGGTTCTTCGCGCCGCCGACGAAACCGGTCACCTTGCTGGTGTGTTTCACCAGGTGCCAGCTGTCGTCGGCCATTTCCATCTCGACCAGCACATAGCCCGGGAAGAAGCGCCGTTCGGTGACGGACTTCTTGCCGTTCTTCAGCTCGACGACTTCTTCCATCGGCACCAGAATGCGACCGAACTTCTCTTGCATGCCCGAGCGATCGATGCGCTCACGCAGGTTGCGCTCAACGGCTTTTTCCATGCCGGAATACGCGTGAACGACATACCAGCGCAAATTGGAGCGCAACGCGGCGGCATCCATCGGCGCCGCTTCGGCGGCGGCGTCACCTGTTACCAGGCTCGCCAGATTTTCATTCGGGTCGCTCATCGTTTTCTCGATCCTCAACGCTTCCAACCCAACACCAGGTCGTACAGCACCCATTCCAGCGTCTTGTCGGTCATCCAGAGAAACAGCGCCATCACGAAGACGAAGGCAAATACATAACCCGTCATCTGCAGCGCTTCCTTGCGAGTCGGCCAGACGACCTTGCGTGCTTCCTTGACCGAGTCGCGGCCATAGGCAACCAACTGCTTGCCGGCCTCGGAAGTAAAAAACACGGCGACCGCGAGCACCATCAGACCCAGCATTGCGCCCAGGCGCAGCCACAGGTCCTGCTTGCCGAGCGCGTAAAACGCCACCAACGCGGCCACCACCAGCACGCCGGCAGCAGCCATCTTGGCTTTGTCGGCGCCAGTGGAAACGGTTTCGATGGAAGGATTCGACATGCTGGTTGGTATTTGCTGTTCAGTCCGCCTGCCGCGCACCGAACGGGGTTCGATTCACTGCAGCGGCAAAGCCCGCAAGCACATGGTGCAATTGCGGGCCAAGGGGTATGGAGGGTGAATTCAGTCTGCGGTTCCGGAAACTTCCTCGATTTGGCACCGTGTGGCAGGGGCGGAGGGCATCGAACCCCCAACCTCTGGTTTTGGAGACCAGCGCTCTGCCAATTGAGCTACGCCCCTGCAGTCTGAAAACCAATGCCCTGATCGTCCTCGTTACTCCATGATCTTCGCAACGACGCCGGCACCCACGGTGCGGCCGCCTTCACGAATGGCGAAGCGCAGGCCTTCTTCCATCGCGATCGGGTTGATCAGCTTGACCGTGATGCTGACGTTGTCGCCCGGCATCACCATCTC
>JANNNE010000022.1:0-4944 GCA_031398385.1 Ideonella sp. | reverse complement strand
CATCATCACGGTGACCACAGCGAGCTCGATCCGATGACGTTGCGCGTACGTGCGCTCGAGACCCTGCTGACCGAAAAAGGCTATGTCGATCCCGCCGCGCTCGACACCTTGATCGAGACCTACGAGCAACGCATCGGCCCGCGCAACGGTGCGCAGGTGGTGGCCCGGGCCTGGAGTGATCCGGCATATGCCCAATGGCTGCGCGACGACGCCAGTGCCGCCATCGCGTCGCTGGGTTTCACCGGTCGACAGGGTGAGCACATGGTGGCGGTATTCAATACGCCGCAATGCCACAACCTGGTCGTCTGCACGCTGTGCAGCTGCTACCCGTGGCCGGTGCTCGGCCTGCCGCCGACCTGGTACAAAAGCGCCCCGTATCGGGCCCGGGTGGTGCGGGATCCGCGCGGCGTGCTGGCGGAGTTCGGCGTCGAACTGCCGGAACAGTCGCAGATTCGCGTCTGGGACTCGACTGCCGAGGTTCGGTACTTGGTGATTCCGCAACGGCCGGCCGGCAGCGACGGGCTCGACGCGACCGAATTGGCCGCGCTGGTGACGCGCGACTCGATGATCGGCACCGGCCTGCCGCTGGCCCCGGCTCGACCCGCGCCATGAGCTACACCAGCCACGCCGACCTGGGCGGCCGCCGCGTCGGCGGCGCCATCGTGATCGAACCCGAAGGCGAGCTGTTCCACGCCGACTGGGAACCCCGCGCACTGGCGCTGACGCTCGCGATGGGCGCCACCGGCAGCTGGAACATCGACGCCAGCCGCTCGGCCCGCGAAACCCTGCCCGACTATGGCGTGCTGAGCTACTACCAGATCTGGATCCAGGCGCTGGAAAAACTGATGCTCGAACGCGGCCTGGTCCGTGCCGATGAACTGGCGCAGAGGCGGATGCTGCATCCGGCGCTGCCGGTGGCAAGGGTGTTGCAAGCCGACGCGGTGGGATCGACGCTGGCGCGCGGCAGTCCGACGCTGCGGCCTGCCGACTCAAAACCCCGCTTCGAGATCGGCCAGACGGTGAAAACACGATCCGGGGCGGTCGACCACCACAGCCGCCTGCCGAGCTATGTGCAGGGCAAATCCGGCGTGATCGAGTGCCTCCACGGCTGTCATGTCTTTGCCGAGAGCCACGCCCACGGCCTGGGCGAACAGCCGCAATGGCTCTACACCGTCGTGTTCGACGGCCAAGCGGTCTGGGGCGCGGACAGTGCACCTGGGCTCAGCCTGAGCGTGGATGCCTGGGAAAGCACACTGGAGCAGACATGAAGCCTGACCAGACCTTGCCGGACGGTCTTCTTCACCCGGCACAAGCTCGCCAGTCTGACGGACCGGTGTTCCGCGAACCGTGGGAGGCGCAGGCATTCGCGATGGTGCTTGCCTTGCATCAACGAGGCGCATTCAGCTGGAACGAATGGGCCGCCGCCTTGTCGACCCAGATCAGCGCGGCGCAGGCAGCCGGCGACGCCGATCTGGGCGACACCTATTACCAGCACTGGCTGGCCGCACTCGAATCGCTGGTCGCTGCCAAGGGCCTCGCGTCCGCCGACGACTTGCACCGCTGTGCCCACGCCTGGGAACATGCCGCCGAACGCACGCCGCATGGGCAGCCGATCGAACTTCGGTCGCAGGATTTTGGCGCCTGAGAATCCGTTTCGTGACCGGTGTCGAACGGTCCGACAGATGGCAGTTGCGTTCAGGCGCGCTCGGGTCAAGGAAAGGTGCTCGACCAGGAATCGTGCCTGGAGGCGGCTCCAACAGAAGAGTTCTCAGCGCTTGCCTTGCAGCTTCGCAAACGCCGCGGCCATCGCGGATGATCCCCCGACGGCCTGCTCTCTGCCGCCGGCGCGTGAGGCCGCTGTGCCCGGCCGCTCTCCGCGCGCGGCTGGCTTGAAGCTGTTGTCGGTGCGCTGTCCGGCCGGCACCACCTTGGCATCGAGCTTCATCGTCAACGAGATCCGCTTGCGCGCCAGATCGATCTCCAGCACCTTGACCTTCACCACGTCGCCGGTCTTGACGACTTCGCGCGCATCGGAGACAAACTTGTTGGCCAGCTGGCTGACATGGATCAGGCCATCCTGGTGCACGCCGAGATCGACGAAGGCGCCGAACTGCGCGACGTTGCTGACCGTGCCTTCGAGCGTCATGCCGGGCTGCAGATCCTTGATGTCCTCGACCCCTTCGCTGTAGCGCGCAACCTTGAAATCGGGCCGCGGATCGCGCGCCGGTTTCTCGAGCTCGGCCAGAATGTCCTTCACGGTGATGGCACCGAACTTCTCGTCGGCAAAGGCTTCGGGTTTGAGCGCACGGATCACGTCCGCGCGGCCCATCACCTCGGCCGCCGGACGTTTCACTGCGCCGAGAATCCGTTCGACCACCGCGTAGGTTTCGGGGTGCACGCCCGACTGGTCGAGCGGGTTGTCGCCATTGCGGATGCGCAGAAAGCCCGCGCTCTGCTCGAAGGTCTTGGGCCCGAGGCCGCCGACATCGAGCAACTGCTGACGATTGCGAAACGCGCCATTCGAATCGCGCCATCGAACGATGCTCGACGCCACCGCCTGACTCAAACCGGACACCCGTGCCAGCAGCGGCGCCGACGCCGTATTCAGATCCACACCGACCGAGTTGACGCAGTCTTCGATGACCGTGTCGAGGCCGCGCGCCAGTTCGCTCTGATTGACATCGTGTTGATACTGGCCGACGCCGATGCTCTTCGGATCGATCTTCACCAGTTCGGCCAGTGGGTCCTGCAGTCGCCGCGCAATGCTGACCGCGCCGCGCAGGCTGACGTCGAGCGCCGGCAGCTCCTTGCTGGCATATTCGCTGGCCGAATAGACCGACGCGCCAGCTTCGCTGACCACCACCTTCTGCATGCTGGCGGCCACCTCTGCGCCGCCGATCGATTGCAGGCGCTTGATCAGGTCATTGGCGAGCTTGTCGGTCTCGCGGCTGCCGGTACCGTTGCCGATCGCGATCAGGTTGACCGCATGGGTGGCGCACAAACCGGCCAGCACATGCAGCGATCCTTCCCAGTCCTTGCGCGGCTCCAGCGGGTAGATCGTGGTGGTGTCGAGCACCTTGCCGGTGGCGTCGACCACCGCGACCTTGCAGCCGGTGCGGATGCCGGGGTCCAGTCCCATCACGACCTTCGGGCCGGCCGGTGCGGCCAGCAGCAGGTCGCGCAGGTTCTCGGCAAAAACCTTGATCGCGGTGGCTTCGGCCGACCCGCGCAGGCGTGCGAACAAGTCGCGCTCCAGGCTCAGACTGAGCTTGACCTTCCAGCACCACGACACGCATTTTCGAATCAGCTCGTCACCGGGCCGCTGCGTGTGGCGCCAGCCCAGGTGGCCGGCGATGCGGCCCTCGGCGAGCGTCGGTCGGCCGGGCACCAGCTCTTCATCGAGCACCACCTTGGCGTCGAGCAACTCAAGCGTGCGGCCACGAAAAACCGCCAGCGCACGGTGCGAGGGCACCGTGCGGATCGGTTCGGCATAGTCGAAATAGTCGCGGAACTTCGAGGTTTCCGGATCGTCGGGATTCTTGCCGGCGATCAGCTTGCACTGGAACATGCCTTCGTCCCACAACCAGCTGCGCAGCTTGCCGATCAGCGCGGCATCCTCGGCCCAGCGCTCGGACAGGATGTCGCGCACCCCGTCGAGCACCGCCTGCGCGTCGGCGAAGCCGGCCTCGGCCAGCTTCGCTGCGCCGCCGTCGTACCCCGCGATGAATGCCGTTGCCGCATCGAGTGGAACCTGGGACGGATCGGCGAACAGCGAATCGGCCAGCCGGTCGATGCCGACCTCGCGGGCAATCATCGCCTTGGTGCGGCGCTTCACCTTGTATGGAAGATACAGGTCTTCGAGTTCCTGCTTGGTCGGCGCAGCAGCAATCGCGGCCGCCAGCTCGGGGGTGAGCTTGCCCTGGTCGGCGATCGCCTTCAATACCGCGGCACGGCGGTCTTCGAGCTCGCGCAGATAGGCCAGCCGCAGCTCCAGCTCACGCAACTGCACGTCGTCGAGCCCGTCGGTGGCTTCCTTGCGGTAGCGCGCGATGAAGGGAACACTGGCACCGCCGTCAAGCAGTTCGATGGCCGCCACGATCTGCGCCGGACGAGCCTTGATCTCGACGGCGAGCTGGGAAATGATGATCTGTTGCTGGTCCAAACGATGCGGCTCCGGGTGACTGGATTCGGGAGCGGCGGAGTTTGCCACAGGGCCTGTGCAGCGCCGTCGGGTTGCCGAACCCTCATCCAAGATGGCCGTTCACGAAGGCGGAACGAAATGCGATCCTCAGGGTCCATCAGACAGCGCCAGCCCTGGCGGACCTGACACGCACGAATGAATGATCGGAGCGCCTGTGATGCAGCCGAACCAGTTCCAGGTCAACGAAGCCTGGATCGCCTTCAAGTTGAACGACGACCCGATCCGCACCGAAGCGGACGGCGATTTCGATTTCTTTGCAATGATGGATGCGGCGAGTTGCTTCATCCTCAGTTCGACCGTCGTCGCGATCGAGGCGACCGAGCCCTCCAAGGCACAAGCCCGCCAGTTGCTGCAGGAGGCGCAGGGGCAGCAGCAGTCGCTGCCGAAGACGCTGTTCATTCCGGCCGATCTGGCGGCTCAGAAGCTGGAGCTCGAGGCACGGACCCAGGGGCTCACCCCGGTGCGGGTGCCGATCGATCAGTTGCTGCTGTTCATCGGCGAAGCGCGCCAGGGTTTTCGTGAGCGTTTCGGAGCCGGCGGCGCGATGTAGCGCTGGTTCGATCGGATCGGAACACAAAGCGGCCGGTCACCGCGGGAATCGACTGCCCCTTCAGGTTCTTGGCGATCACCCCGGGCTGCAGGTTGGTGGCCGTGAAGCTGCCCGACACCGCGAAGCCGCGGCTGCCCAGGTGGTCGGGACAAGGGCATCATCGAGGACCTGCGGTCGAAGCAGGACCGACGCG
>JANNNE010000359.1:0-7159 GCA_031398385.1 Ideonella sp. | reverse complement strand
TGCGTCGTCCAATGCCCACAGGTTGATGTGGTTCAAGGTGTAGGGCAGCGGCATGCGGATCCAGAACACCCCGCGTGCCACCTCGATCATCTGGCCGCGCTCGGGGGGCGCAGGAAACGGATACTCGAGCTCGGCCCGGGTCTGTTTGTCGATATCGATGCCATCGGTCAATCTGCAGCTCCTGTTCGTCGTTTGGCGCTGATTTTCGTGCACCTTGTTGGATTCGGGGCCGGCGGAGTGCCTGCCGGTCAATTTTCCGAACCGGATCAAGCCTGGCGAGCACAGTTTTTGCTAACCTGTGCGGATCGTCTACAGGAGCGTCTCCGATGCCTTTCTCCCTCACCCGCCGGCCGCTGCTGGCCTGTTTTGCCCTGTTGTTGACCGCCTTCGCCCTGCCGGCGGCGCAAGCCCAGGAAACCCCGATCAAGTTCCAGCTCGACTGGCGCTTCGAGGGCCCCGCGGCCTTGTTTCTGGTGCCGGTCGCCAAGGGCTACTTCAAGGCCGAGAAGCTCGACGTCACTGTCGACGCCGGCAACGGCTCGGGCGGCACGGTCACCCGTGTCGCCTCGGGCGCATACGACATGGGTTTCGCCGATTTGGCGGCGCTGATGGAATTCCACGCCAACAACCCGACAGCACCGAACAAGCCGGTCGCGGTGATGATGGTCTACAACAACACGCCGGCAGCGGTGCTGACGCTGAAGAAATCCGGCATCAAGACGCCGGCCGATCTGGCCGGCAAGAAGATGGGCGCGCCGGTATTCGACGCCGGCCGCAAGGCCTGGCCGATCTTCGCCAAGGCCAATGGCATCGGCAATGTGAGCTGGACCGCGATGGACCCGCCGCTGCGCGAAACCATGCTGGTGCGCGGCGATGTCGAGGCGATCACCGGTTTCTCCTTCACCTCGCTGCTGAACCTGGAGGCGCGCGGCGTCAAGACCGAAGACATCGTCGTGATGCCCTACCCGGCCTACGGCGTCAAGCTGTACGGCAACGCGGTGATCGCCTCGGAAGAGTTCCTGAAGAAGAATCCGGAGGCTGTAAAAGCCTTCCTGCGCGCCTTCAGCAAGGGCATGAAGGACGTGATCGCCGACCCGAAAGCCGCCATCGCCACCGTCAAGGCGCGTGACGGCATCATCAACGAGGCACTCGAATTGCGCCGGCTGCAATTGGCGCTGGACGCGACCGTGCTGACCGCCGATGCCAGGACCGAGGGCTTCGGCAACGTGCTGGCACCGCGCCTGAGCCTGATGGCCAGCCAGGTGTCCGATGCCTTCAACACCAAGGATCGGGTCAACGCCACGGCGGTGTGGAATCCGGCCTTCCTGCCGGGCGCCGCCGAGCGCGACATCTTCAAGGCTGCCCGCAAATGAGCACCAGCTGAAATGACCGCCTTCGTCGATTTCAATCAGGTCTGGCTCGCCTACAACGAGGAACTGCTGGCCAGGCAGCAGTTCGCCGTCGAGGACATCACGCTGAAGGTCGGACGTGGCGAATTCATCGCCATCGTCGGGCCGTCGGGCTGCGGCAAGTCGACCTTCATGAAGTTGGCAACCGGTTTGAAACGGCCGTCGAAAGGCACGATCCTGATCGATGGCCAGGAGGTTACCGGCCCGTTGAAGATCACCGGGATGGCGTTCCAGGCTTCGTCGCTGCTGCCCTGGCGCACGACGCTGCAAAACGTGATGCTGCCACTGGAAATCGTCGAACCGCACCGCAGCAATTTCCGCAGCCAGCGCGCCGCCTACGAAGAGAAGGGCCGCAAGCTGCTGCAAAGCGTGGGTCTGGGCGGTTATGAGGACCAGTTTCCGTGGCAGCTTTCGGGCGGCATGCAGCAACGCGCCAGCATCTGCCGCGCGCTGATCCACGAGCCGAAGATGCTGCTGCTCGACGAGCCGTTCGGCGCGCTCGATGCCTTCACTCGCGAAGAGCTCTGGTGCATCCTGCGCGACCTCTGGACCGAGCAGAAATTCAACGTCATCCTGGTCACCCACGACCTGCGCGAGGCGGTATTCCTGGCCGATACGGTGTATGTGATGAGCCGCAGCCCCGGGCGCATGCTGGTCCAGCGCAAGATCGAACTCGAGCGCCCGCGGCCGCTGGAGCTGACCTACGCAAAGGAATTCACCGACATCGTGCTCGAGCTGCGCGAACACATCGGCGCGATCCGCAAACCGGTGGCGGCGGCAGCCGCCACGCCAGCCGCGCCGGTGGAGATCGCGCAATGAGCCCGAAACAACGCGAGCTGTATGCCCCGTGGATTCTGCTGGCGCTGGTGTTGATCACCTGGGAGCTGATCTGCCGCGGCTTCAACATCTCCGAATTCATCTTTCCCAGCCCGTCACGCATCGCCCAGCAGATGTGGGAATTTGCCGGCGTGATCTCGGGCCATGCCTGGCGCACCTTCTGGGTCACGATGGTCGGCTTCGGCATTGCCATCGTGGTCGGCGTGCTGCTCGGCTTTCTGATCGGCAGCTCGCGGCTGGCCTATGCGGCGATGTATCCGCTGATGACGGCTTTCAACGCTTTGCCGAAGGCCGCGTTCGTGCCGATCCTGGTGGTCTGGTTCGGCATCGGTGTCGGTCCGGCGGTACTCACGGCCTTCCTGATCTCGTTTTTTCCGATCACCGTCAACATCGCCACTGGCCTGGCCACGCTCGAACCTGAACTCGAAGACGTGTTGCGCGTGCTCGGCGCGCGTCGCTGGGACGTGCTGATCAAGGTCGGACTGCCGCGGTCGATGCCGTATTTCTACGGCTCGCTGAAGGTGGCGATCACGCTGGCGTTTGTCGGTACCACGGTGTCGGAGATGACAGCGGCCAACGAAGGCATCGGCTATCTGCTGATCTCGGCCGGCAGCTCGATGCAGATGGGGCTGGCGTTCGCCGGACTGGTGGTCGTCGGCGTGATGGCGATGCTGATGTACGAGTTGTTCGCGGTGATCGAGAAACGCACCACCGGCTGGGCTCATCGGGGATCGCAGAACGTCTGAATCCTGTCGGCTGCACCTGGGGATTCGGTTGGTTGCACACTGTCATTCTCGATCGCGACCGAAACCATTTGATGAAGGCATCTTCCCTGCGCCGACGCATGGCGGCGGCGGCTCTGTTCATGCTGGTCCTGTCGTTCGGGCTCAGCCTGGGCAATGCGCTGGCCGGAAACGCGAGCGGCAGCCGCAGTTGGTACAACGCGCCGCGCCACTCGGCCGGTCTGGCACCTGACCCCGAGCAACACATCGACACCGCCGTGGTGCAGGTGTTCGCGGCAGCGACCTACGGCTGGCGCGGCACCTTTGCGCTGCACCCCTGGATCATCCACAAGCGGGCCGGCGAAAACTTCTACACCCGCCACGACGTGGTCGGCTGGTACGGAACCCAGGTGGTACGCCGCGATTTCGCATTGCCCGACGGCCGGTGGTACGGCGCCGAACCGCGCCTGCTGGTCGATCATCGGGGCGAGGCCGCGGCAGCGATGATCGACGACATCGAGGCCGCGATCCGCAGCTATCCGTACGCGGGCGAGTACCGCAGCTGGCCCGGCCCGAACAGCAACACCTTCCTGGCGCACATCGGCCGCGAGGTGCCGGCACTCAAACTGGATCTGCCGGCAAACTCGATCGGCAAGGACTACCGCGACATCCGGCACGTCGTCGGCATCTCGCCGACCGGATCCGGCATCCAGTTGTCGCTGTACGGGCTGCTCGGCTTCAGCGTCGGGCTGCAGGAGGGTCTGGAATTCAACCTGTTGGGCCTGAATTTCGGGCTCGACCTCAACCGCCCGGCGCTGCGGCTGCCGTTCATCGGACGGCTCGGCATGGCCGAGCAAATCAGCCACGAGTCGTCCGACACCGGCTCGACACCGCCTCGTTGATCGAAGGCCGCTGTGCCGCCGACGCCGTAGCCGGCGGAGCGCCGGATAGACGCTTCAGATGCGCCACACATTCGGCGCACTGGGCATGCGGGTCAGGTTGCGCTCGGGATGATCCGGTGCCAGCCCTTGCAGGGTCAGCCGGATGTCGCGCGCGATCAGGCCATTGGTGAAGTAGCTGTGCTGGGTCAGTCCGCCCACCAGTCGGCTGCACTCCACCTGCATCATCTTGTGGTGCAAGGCCTGCGGTCTGGCCGCACCACGCTGGCCGAGCCGCTCGGGATTGCCCTTGGTGTAGTCGGACACGCGCAACGCGGTGTCGTTGGGGTTGTGATAGATCGCCACCACATTGGCGACCTGGTGCACCTGCTCCAGCGGCTTGCCGGGTTCGAGCACGTCGTCGTCGACATCGGCCGCACACAGGATCACTCGGTCGAACAGCCGGGGCAGCGCCGTGCCGGGCGAGAACTCCCACAGCCGGTTCAGCGCATGCTGCAGCACGAAGTTGCCCATCGAATGCGCCAGCAGATGGATGCTGCGGCCACATACTTCGGTGGCCTCGATTTGCGCCACGGCACGATCGATCTCGCTCTGGCGAATACCCTGCGCAGTGAGCTCGGCGCGCAGACTGACGGCTCGCAGGTGGTCCTTGCGAACTTCGCGGCCCAGTTCATGCAGAAAGTCCCGCACCTTCAACAAACCGCGACCGATCGCACCAGCCGATGCCGACGCATCGCCGCGATCGCTCTTGTAGCTGACGAACGGTAACGCCTGGCCATTAGACGGCCACGTGAACAACACCACGCGCACCGGCTGACGCTGCGTGACCGACCCATCGGTCGACCCGATCGTCAGGCTGTCCGGGCGGTTCAGCGTGGCTTCGAAGGCCGCCGCCGTACCGACCGCCTCCTCCCACGTGACGTTGTAGCCGTGGATCAGCACCAGCATGTCGCGCCCCTTGCACATGTCGTCCTGCAAGTCCGCGAACATGGCCTTCGAGCCGAGTTTGACCGCCGCCTGCGCGTTCTCGCTGACGGCCTCTATCGGGATCGATTCTTCGTAGGCGTCGATGCGCTGGGTGTCACGCATGCACTGCGCAAAATAGTCCTGCAAGGCCTCGCCGTCGCCCGGACCGGTGCTGGGACGATCCCGATCCAGCAGTTCCTGCACACGCGCCGAGTCGGCACTGAAGGTGACCTTGCCGAAGCGCAGGTTCTCCATCCCGTCGCTCGAGAATCGAGAGCCGTAGCGATCCGGCTTGAATCGATCCGCGCCTTCGTGCCCGCGATTGGTTGCGAAATAGACCGTGGTTTCCATATCGGCTCCGCTGGTTGGGGGCTCTACGATTCAGCCCGCAGCCCATTGCGTCAATCCCGAACTTTCCAGGAGATGCAATCCCCGCACTGCGCCTGGGTGCGCGTCCTCTTCAACGCTGTCCCCCAGCATCCGCCGAGGCGCCAGTTGTCCGCCCTGCATCCGAATGTCGGGAAATGTCGTAGACCGCTTGAAGCGCACCAGGCTTTGCCGCTGCCTCGAACAGGCCGCGTTCACTTCAATCGGAAACAGCCATGCGATCAACCCTCGAGAATGATTCCGGTTCCCTGCGCCGCACCGGCGCTGTGTTGATGCTGGCCGCAGTGGCATGGGCTTCGACGGCATGCGGCACGCTGCAGGATTTTCGCGATTCGAACCCGGGCATCCAGTTGTCGAGCCTGAAGACCGCACCGGGCTACACCGTCGACGTGCTCGCGACCGGCCTGCCAAAAGCAAGGCACATGGCCATCGGAAGCAACGGCACCCTGTTCGTTGGCAGCAGCTCCGGTCAGGTGTACGCGGTGTCGCTGAACCCGGCGCAAACCGCAGCCGTCGGCCAGCGCATCATCCTGAGCGGCCTGAAGAATCCGAGCGGGGTAGCCTTCCTCGACGGTTCGCTGTTCGTGGCGAATTTGACTCGCATCATGCGATTCGACGACATCGAGAATCGCCTGAGCAATCCCGGCCCGGGGACGCCGATCCTTGAAGGCATGCCCGACAAGGAGCGGCATTCCGCTCATGCGATGGGCATCGGTCCGGATCGCAAGCTGTACGTCTCCATCGGCGCGCCCTGCGACGTCTGCGCACCGGAGCAGGACGAATACGGCGTCATCGTCCGGGTGCAGAAGGATGGTAGCGGCAAGGAGGTGGTGGCGCGGGGCATCCGCAACTCGGTCGGCTTCGACTGGGACCCGCGCAACGGCGAACTCTGGTTCACTGACAACGGTCAGGACAACCTGGGCGACAACCGCCCGAACGACGAACTGAACCATGTCACGCGTATCGGCCAGCATTTCGGTTTTCCGTTCTGCCACGACGCCAACGTTCCCGACGCCGAATTCGGACCGCGCCGTTCCTGCAGCACGATGATCCCGCCGGCACTCGGCCTGGGACCACACGTCGCCGCACTCGGCATGGGTTTTCACCGCGCATCGAGTGGCGCCGAACCCGGCATCATCGTGGCCCGCCACGGCTCGCACCCCCCGACCCGCGTCGGCTACGACGTCGTGCGTGTCAGCGTGTCGAACCCGAGCGCACCGCGCATGGAATCCTTCCTGACCGGCTTCCTGCAGGGGAACCGATACTGGGGTCGGCCGGTCGCGGTTTTGTCGATGAAGGATGGTGCGGTGTTGGTATCTGACGATCTCAACGGTGCCATCTACCGGGTCGCACCGACCGGACGTTGATTCGCTGCAGATCGATCTCGGCGCAATCATTCCACTGTGGGATGATTGCCTGCCCACCATCCCTGGCCCGCCGTGATGCGTGCCGCAGCGGATGAGCCCAGTCGCCCAACCGCCCTCCATGGAGCACTCATGAATCTTTTCGACCTGCTGCACGAAAGCCACGATGTACAACGCGCCCTGGCACGTCAACTGACCGCAGCACGCGCCACCGAGGCCACCCGCCAAAGCGTCTTCCTGCAACTCAAGGTCGAACTCGAAGCCCATGCCGCCGCCGAAGAGCGCTATTTGTATGTGCCGCTGCTGATGACCGACGGCGGCCTGTCGGCGTCCCGCCATGCGCTGTCGGAACACCACGACATCGAGGAGCTGTGCGAAGACCTGAGCGTGTCCGACAAGAGCGGCGCCGCATGGCTCGAGACCGCAAAGGAACTCGGTCACAAGGTTCGCCACCACTTGAAGGAAGAAGAGAAGAAATTCTTCAAGGTGGCCGGTCGACTGATGACCGACGCCCAGAAGGATCTGATGGCACGCCGCTACCAGAAGGACCTGGTGAGGATGCGCAAGAAATACGC
>JANNNE010000353.1:0-4294 GCA_031398385.1 Ideonella sp. | reverse complement strand
CCCCTATTTTTTTTTTTGTCGCGCGGGATCCGCGCGCTTTTTTTAACCCCGCTTTCCGCCCCCCGCGGGCTCACCCCCGCTCCTACCGGGGGGCGAGCCTCGTTGAGCCAGCGCGGCATCAACCGGTGTTGCGCAAGCCCGCGGCGATGCCGTTGATCGAGATGTGAATGCCGCGGCGCACACGGGCGAAGGCCGGGTCGTCCAGGTCCGGGTCGCCGGTGTACGCGCGGTAGCGCCGCAGCAATTCGACCTGCAGGTGATTCAGCGGGTCGAGGTAGGGAAAGCGGTGTTCGATCGACCGCGCCAGCGCCGGATTCGAGGCCAGCCGGTGGTCGCTGCCGGTGATCATGGTCAGGGCCTTGTTGGTCCGCTGCCATTCGGCCTGGATCAGCCCGAAGATCTTCTTGCCCAGTTTCTTGTCGGGCACCAGTTCGACATAACGCGCGGCGATCGCAAAATCGCTTTTCGCGATCACCATGTCCAGGTTCGACATCAGGGTGCGGAAGAACGGCCACTGCTTGTGCATGCGCTGCAGCAACGCAAGGCGCTGGTCATGCAGGGCCGGGTCACTGTTCAGGAACTCGTTGATCGCCGAGCCGAAGCCACACCAGCCGGGCAGCGCGATCCGGCATTGACCCCAGCTGAAGCTCCAGGGGATGGCGCGCAGATCCTCGATTTCGCGGGTCGCCTTGCGCGAGGCGGGCCGTGATCCGAGGTTCAGCTCGGCGATTTCGCGGATCGGCGTGGCGCTGAAGAAGTAGTCGGTGAAACCGGGCGTCTCGTAGACCAGCTTGCGGTAGGCCGCGAAGCTGGCCGCACTGATTGCCGAGGCGGCTTCGAGAAAACTTGCCGGTGCGCTTTTGGTCGGGTGCAGCAGCGTCGCCTCGAGCGTGGCGGCGACCAGTGTCTCCAGGTTGCGCCGGCCGATTTCGGGGTGGGCATATTTCGACGCGATCACCTCGCCTTGCTCAGTCAGCCGGATCTGGCCGTTGACCGTGCCCGGCGGCTGCGCCAGGATCGCCTGGTAGCTCGGACCACCCCCGCGGCCGACCGTGCCACCGCGGCCATGGAACAGGCGCAGTGTGATGCCGTGGCTGCGGCCCAGCTTGTCGAACAGCTCGGCCAGCGAAATCTCGGCGCAATACAGCTCCCAGTTGCTGGTGAAGCTGCCGCCGTCCTTGTTGCTGTCGCTGTAGCCGAGCATGATGTCCTGCTCGGCGCCGGAACGCTGCAACAGGTCGGCGATGCCGGGCAGCTCGAAATATTCGCGCATGATCGGCGCGGCCTGACGCAGGTCGCCGATGGTCTCGAACAAGGGCACGACGATCAGCGAGCCGAGTGCGGCGGCGTCGCCTTCGCCGTCGAGCGTGCCGCGCAGCAGGCCGGTCTCCTTCAGCAGCAGCTGTACCTCGAGCAGATCGCTGACCGCCTCGGTGTGCGAGATGATGTAGTGGCGCAAGGCCTCACGACCATAACGCGCCAGCATGCGGCCCGCGGCCTCGAAGATCTTCAGCTCGTGAACGGTGTGATCGCTGTAGCTGGCGCCATGCACCCGCAGCGGCCGGGCATCGTTCAACAGCCCCAGCAACAGAACGCGCTTGCCCGCTTCGTCGAGTGCGCTGTAGTCGGCCTCCAGACGGGCGGTGCGCAGCAGTTCGGCCACCACCAGTTCGTGCTTGTCCGAGCTTTGCCGTAGATCGACAGTCGCCAGATGAAAACCGAATACCTGCAGCGCGCGCTTGAGCGGACGCAAGCGAGGCTCGATCAGTGCGCCCGCGTGGTTGGCGAGCAGCGAGTCTTCGATGACCTGCAACTCGGCCAGCATCTGGTCGGCGCTGGCGTACGGGCTTTGTGGTGCCACCGCGTGCCGCAGGGCCTCGGTGCCAGTGAATTGCTGCAAGGTGGCGGCCAGCCGTGCGTACATGCCGATCAGCGCCCGTCGATACGGCTCGTCGGTGCGGTGGCCACTGTGATCGGGGGATGCATCGGCCAGTGCATTCATCGCCGGCGTGATCGGTGCCAGTGTGGCCGAAATCGACATCTCGGCGCCCAGTTCATGCACCTCGGTCAGGTAGAAGCGCAGTACCGTTTCGCATTGCCGGGCCAGCGCCATCTCCAGCGTTTCCGCAGAAACATTGGGATTGCCGTCGCGATCACCGCCGATCCAGTTGCCCATCCGGAAAAAGCTGGCGATCGGATGTCCGGGCAGGGCCGCTTCCAGGTCGCGGTACATGCGCGGGATCTGGCGCAGGAAGGTCGAGCGGTAATACGACAGCGCGTTCTCGATCTCGTCGGCCACGGTCAGTTTCGAGGTGCGCAGCATGCGGGTCTGCCACAGCTGCGTGACGCGGGCGCGGATGCGTGACTCGTTGACCGCCTGCTCGCGCTCGCTGGGCAGGTCGTCGCGTTGCTCGACCATCTCGGCGATGGCGCGCTCGGCATCGAGGATGCTCTTGCGCTGCACCTCGGTCGGGTGCGCGGTCAGCACCGGCGCGATGTAGGCGTGGGTCAGGGTTTTCGCGATGTCGGCGCCGCGAATACCGGCTGCAGCCAGTCGCTCCAGCGTCATCGACATCGATCCTTCCTGCAGATGTCCCTGGCGCTCGTGATGCACGCGCCGCCGCACATGGTGGCGGTCTTCAGCGATATTGGCCAGGTGCGAGAAATAGCTGAAGGCGCGGATCACGCTGACGGTCTGGTCGCCGCTCAGGTTCTTCAACAGACGATCGAGGGCGCGACCGGCCTGCGCATCACTCTTCAGACGGTAGGCCACCGACAACTGGCGCACCCGCTCGACCAGATCGAACGCGGCCTGGCCTTCCTGCTCACGAATCACGTCGCCGAGAATGCGCCCGAGCAGCCGGATATCTTCGACGAGCCGGCGGTTCTTGTCGGCCGCATCGGCCGCTGCCTTCTTCGCCGGTGCGCGTGTCGAGCGGGTCGGGGCGGTCTTGCTGACGTTTCGAGTGGCCATGGCGCGACGATGTAATTTAGTTACCAACCGGGATCGTAGCAGTGAAGCCACGTCGCAGCCTTGTAGCGACGCTGCGATTGACCGCTGCCATTCGCTACCTGGGCTGTCGTGTAGCGAGCAAGACTCGGGCCTGCCGCCGGCTGGCACCGCGTCGGCGGCGCCGCGTGCCTGCCCGGCCGTGGTGAGCTAGCATCGAATCATGGCAATCAACATTTCCGAAACCGGCACCCCTGAGCCGTCGACCGGGGCTGGGTCACCGCTGCGGATCGCCACCCGCGAGAGTCGTCTGGCGCTGTGGCAGGCTGAACATGTGCGCGATCTGCTGATCGAGCGCTTCGGCCTGCCGGTCGAACTGCTCGGCATGACCACGCGTGGCGACCAGATCCTCGACCGCGCCTTGTCGAAAGTCGGCGGCAAGGGCCTGTTCGTCAAGGAACTGGAAACGGCGCTCGAGGAAGGGCGGGCCGAGCTCGCCGTCCATTCGCTGAAGGATGTTCCGATGGACTTGCCGCCCGGCTTCGCGCTGGCCGCGGTGCTGCCGCGAGAGGACCCCCGGGACGCCTTCGTGTCGAACCGATATGCATCGCTCAATGACTTGCCGCAGGGCGCAGTAGTCGGCACGTCAAGTCTGCGGCGGGTTGTCCAGTTGCGCAGCCTGCGGCCCGATCTGCGGGTTGAACCTTTGCGGGGGAACCTCGATACGCGGCTGCGCAAGCTCGACGACGGTGCGTACGACGCCATCGTGCTGGCTGCCGCCGGCCTGACCCGACTCGGCCTGAGCAGCCGGATTCGCAACGCCTTCGAAACCGATGCGATGCTGCCGTGCGCGGGGCAGGGCGCGCTCGGCATCGAGATCCGCAGCGAATCGACTGGCCTGGCGGCACAGCTCGCGGAACTGGTCGACCAGCCGACCTTGCTTGCGGTCGAAGCCGAGCGGGCGGTTTCACGCGCGCTCGGCGGAAGTTGCAGCATGCCGCTGGCCGCACATGCAATCTGGAACGCCGAGGTTCTGCAGCTTCGGGTCGCGCTAGGGCACCCGCTGGAGACGGCGACACCGCTGCTGCGGCATCGCTGCGAGGCCGCGGTCACCGATTCGGCCGCTGCCCGCGCGCTCGGCGAACGCGCCGCAGCGGCATTGCGTGACGCCGGAGCAACCCGCTATCTGGCAGAGAGCTGAGCGGTGCAGCGGGTAGGCGGTCCCAAGGTGCTGGTGACGCGCCCGAGCGATCAGGCGCTGAGCTGGGTCAGCGCGCTGCGTGCCGAAGGCGTCGATGCGGTTGCTGCCCCGTTGATCTCGATCGCCGACGCCCCCGATCCGGC
>JANNNE010000337.1:0-31762 GCA_031398385.1 Ideonella sp. | reverse complement strand
GCCCGCCAGTTCGAATCGCCCGCATCGATGCCGACAGCACGCGTGGCCAGGGCCAGCTGGAAAGCCGGCTCGGCGCGGTGCACGGCGGCGATGTCGATATCCTGGTCGGCACCCAGATGATCACCAAGGGGCATGATTTCCGGCGTGTCACGCTGGTAGCGGCGGTCAACCCCGACAGCGCGCTGTTCAGCAGCGATTTCCGGGCGCCGGAGCGCCTGTTCGCGTTGCTGATGCAGGCGGCCGGCCGGGCCGGGCGCGATGTCGCCCAAGCCTCGGCCAGCGAGATGTGGGTGCAGACCTGGCATGCCCGGCATCCGCTGTACGCCGCGTTGCAGCGACACGACTTCGCCGCCTTCGCGACTGCCCAGCTGGCCGAGCGCCGATCGGCCAGCCTGCCGCCGTTTTCGCACCTGGCCTTGCTGCGTGCCGATGCTCGAACCAGCGCGGCGGCCGAATCCTTTCTGCATGCTGCGGCCGATCTGGCCGGGCAGCTGCCGGCTGCTGCCGAGTCGCTTGGCCGGGTGTCGATCTACCCGCCGGTGCCGACGCCAATAGCCCGGATTGCCAACATCGAGCGCATGCAGATGCTGGTCGAAAGCACCTCTCGGGCCCACTTGCAGCGCTTCCTGGCGGCCTGGTTGCCGGCGCTGCATGGCCTGCGGCGTGAACGCAGCGCAGCCGAGCAGCGAATCGTCCGCTGGGCGATCGACGTGGATCCCCTGGCGATCTGAACAAATCGCCTCAGCGGTGCGACTTCAACCCGCCGAAGCCGCACCGAACAACCAGGCCAGCAACGAAAAGCTGCCAAATGCCAGCACGGTGCTGGCCATGATGATGCGGGCCACGCGGCCGTTGTCGGCGCCGAATCGCTCGGCCAGCAGCGACACGTTGCTGGCGCTGGGCAGCGCAGCCACCAACACCAGCACCGTCAGACCGAACGCCGGCACCGCAACCCCGCAGGCCTTTGCCACCAGGCCGACGCTCAACACCAGGGCCGGATGGATCAGCAACTTCATCAGCGCCACCGGCACGAACTGGCCGATCGGAGTGCGGGTGTGGGCGTGTTGTTCGGCCCGCCACAACACCGATCCGATCGTGAACAGCGCAACCGGCGTGGCGGCATCTCCCAGCATCTTGACGATCTGGTCGATCGGTCCGGGCAGCGCCACGCCCAACGCGGCGGCGGCGGCTCCGAGCGCGATCGACCACGGCAGGGGGTTGGTCATCGCGCCGCGCAGCGAGCGCAGCGCGGCGGCGCCCGCGCTTGGCCGATCCGCCTGATGGGCGTAGGTTTCGTCGCCGATCGCCTGGTGTTGCGCCTGCGCCAGCGCGATGCACAGCGTGCTGGTGATGATCAGGTCGATCAGGATGCTGCCGATCGCCGGGCCCGCCGCCTGTTGCCCCATCAGTGCCACCAGCAGCGGGACACCCATGAAGCCGGTATTCGGGAACGCGGCAACCAATGCGCCGAACGACGCGTTGCGCAGATCGACCCCGTCCTGGCCCGGGCTGCGGGTCCAGGTCATCGCGATGCTGAAGAAAACCATCACCAGCGCGCTGATCAGGTAGACCAGCATCAGGCCAGCGTCGATCAGTTCGGCGAACGGCATGCTGGCGCCGAAGCGATACAACATGCAGGGCAGCGCGAAATACAGAACGAAGGCGTTCAGCCCCGGTATGGCTGCCGCCGGGAGCACGCCTTGGCGCGCCGCCAGATAGCCGCACAGGACGAGGCCGAAAAACGGCAGGGTGACGGCGAAAATGACGGTCATGGAGGCCCTGAGTATCTCAAGACGACCGGCCGCTATGATGAGGTTCGTATCCGCGTCTGTGCGTCGCCGATCGCTGCCGCAAACCTCCTCCACCTGCCTTGACTGTTCCCGCGACGCTCAACCCCGCCCAGATGGAGGCGGTGCATTATCTGGACGGCCCCTGCCTGGTGCTCGCCGGTGCCGGCTCTGGCAAGACCCGCGTCATCACGCACAAGATCGCCCGCCTGCTGGAAGCCGGACATGCGCCGTCTCAGATCGCCGCGATCACCTTCACCAACAAGGCGGCGGCCGAGATGCGCGAGCGAGCCAAGGCGCTGGTCGGCCCGCGCGCGGCCAAAAACCTGCTGATCAGCACCTTCCATTCCCTCGGCGTGCGTCTGCTGCGCAGCGATGGCGACAAGCTCGGGCTGAAGCCGAATTTCAGCATCCTGGACAGCGACGACGTGCTCGGGATCCTGAAGGATGCCGGCAGCACCACGGACATCGCGCTGGCGCGACGCTGGCAATGGGCGATCAGTTCGTGGAAGAACCAGGGCCTGAACAGTGGCCAGGCCGAGGCCGTCGCCCGCAACGACGACGAGCGGGTCGCGGTGCGGGTGATGCAGCGTTATGAAGAACGCCTGGCTGCCTACCAGGCGGTCGATTTCGACGACCTGATCGGCCTGCCGCGGCAACTGCTGGCGCGCGACGATCAGGTGCGCAACAAATGGCAGGCCGCGCTGCGCTACGTGCTGGTCGACGAATACCAGGATACCAACGCCATTCAGTACGAATTGCTGAAATCGCTGGTCGGCGACGCAGGCATGTTCACCGCCGTCGGCGACGACGACCAGAGCATCTACGGCTGGCGCGGCGCGACCATCGACAACCTGCGACGGCTGCCGCAGGAGTATCCGCGCCTGAAGGTGATCGCACTCGAACAGAACTACCGCTCGACCGGCCAGATCCTGCGCGCGGCCAACGCGGTAATCGGCAACAACCCGAAGTTGTTCGAGAAGCGCCTGTGGAGCGATCTCGGCGACGGCGAACCGGTTCGGCTGCTCGAGTGCGACGGCGAAGAGCATCAGGCCGAGCGCGCGGTTGCCTTCATCCAGAGCGAACGGGCGAAGGGCGGCAGCACCGGCGGAGCGGCCGGTCTTGGCGGGGTCGCGTTGAAGGATTTTGCGATCCTGTACCGCGCCAACCATCAGGCACGCGTTTTCGAGCAGGCCTTGCGCAAGGCGAACCTGCCGTACAAGGTATCGGGCGGCCAGAGCTTTTTCGACCGCGCCGAAATCAAGGATCTGTGCGCCTGGCTGCGCCTGCTGGTCAACAACGACGACGATCCGGCCTTCCTGCGCGCGGTCACCACGCCCAAACGCGGCATCGGCCACCAGACGCTGGCAACGCTGGGCGAATTCGCATCGAAGTGGAAATGCAGCCTGTTCGAAGCCTTGTTTGCCGACAGCCTGGGCACGGCATTGGCCGCGCGGGCCGTCGGTTCACTGCACGAATTCGGGCGCTGCGTGAACGACCTTCAATATCGGGCCCGGCAGACGTCCGGTTCCGTTGACGCCAAGCTGTTGCTGACCGACTGGCTGAAGGCGATCGGCTACGAGCAGCACCTGCACGATGGCGAGGAAAACGAGAAGCTGGCGGCCAGCCGTTGGGCCAATGTGCTGGACTTCATCGACTGGATGGCCAGGCGTTGTGGCGGCGAACTTGAAAACGATGGCGGACTCAGCATCGAGACCGAGAAGAAGACCGTTCTCGAAGTCGCGCAGTCGATCAGCGTGATCATCAGCCTGGCCGAGCGCGGCGACGAGCAGGATGTCGTGACCCTGAGCACGCTGCACGCCGCAAAGGGGCTGGAGTGGCCGCACGTGATGCTGGTCGGGGTCAACGAAGGGCTGTTGCCATTTCGCAGCGACGACGAGGAGATGACGGCCCAGCGGCTCGAAGAAGAGCGCCGCTTGATGTATGTGGGCATCACCCGGGCGCGCTTGAATCTGGTGGTCGGCGTATTGCGCCGGCGCAGGAAGGGCCGCGAGACGGTTCCAGCGGTGGTCAGCCGGTTTGTTGCGGAGATGAAGCTGCACGAGGCCCAGGGCAAGGTCGACCCGCGCGAGAAGCTGAAGGCCTTGCGTGCCGCCGCCGCGGCCCGTGCCGCGCTCGGCGTGGCAGCCGCGCCGTCCTGAGGGTGGCGCGGTCCCGTGGCGGTCGGCTCAGGCTTCGCCGACCACCCGCAGGCGCTCGCGTCGCGCCGGTACCACTCGAATCTGGCTCCGGCCCGCAGCCTTCGCCTGGTAACAGGCCTTGTCGGCGGCGTGCACCCAGGCTTCGATGTCCGGGAAACTGGCTTGCAGTTCGGCGACCCCGATGCTGGCGCCGAATGGCAGGTCGTCGGATGGGCTTGGGGTCGAGATGGCGGCGATCGACTGGCTCAGATCGTGGGCCAGACGGTGCGCCGCGTCCCGTGGGCATTGGTCGAGCAGGATCGCGAATTCGTCGCCACCCAGGCGGACCACCAGATCGCGGCTGCGCATGCGTGCCAGCAAGGTGGTTGCCACCGCACACAACACCGTGTCGCCGGCTGCGTGGCCGGCACTGTCGTTGATCTGTTTGAAATGGTCCAGATCGATCAGCAACAACGTTGGTGGCAGTGAATGCGGTTGCGCGGCGAATTCCTTTCGCAATCGGAGCTCGAATGCCTGCCGATTGGCCAGTCCGGTCAAGGCGTCGTGATGGGCCGCCCATTCGAGCTCGGTGCGCGCCGCCACATCGTCGGTCACGTCGGTGATGGTCCAGATGGTGCCGGACGAGCTGTCATTCGCGTCGACCGGCTTGCCGCGCAGGTGGGCCCAGAATCGGGTTCCGTCGCCGCGGCACATGAGGACATCGCCGACGTAGGCCATGCCCGCAGCGAACGCGGCAGCGACCTTCGGGCCGAGGGCTTCGAAGTCAGCTCGCGAGTCGTAGATGATGTCGGTCCGCTGGCCGAGCAATTCGCGCTCGCTGCGTCCCAACAGTTGGCAGAATTCCTGGCTGACCAATTCGAACTGCTTGGCGCGCGTAAATGCGATGCCCACCGGTGCGTTGCGCATCACCGATCCCAGTTGCTGCAGCAGCAGGGCGTTCGACGCCTCCAGGCGCGAGCGTTCCGCGCCGATCTGACGTAGGACGGCGGCCAGATCGCCGATTTCGCCCCCAACCGATGGCCAGCCCAGTTTTGGATCGACCCCGGGATCGAACATTTGCCGCGCGCGCTCCTGCACGCTTTTCAGCGGCCGCAGCAGCCACCACGAGCCGACCAGCATCAGCGCGCTACCGAGCAGGATCAGAACCAGCGCCAGCTCGATCGCATCCTGCCGCGCACTGTGCAGCGGCGCGAACAGGCGCTCCCTGCTGACCACCCGCCAGACCACCCAATCCGGGCCGGACACGCCGCCCGCCGTCACCACGCCAGACGTACCGGGGATGGTCAGTCCGGTCGGTTCGACCGGACTGCCGCTTTCCTGCCAGCTGTGCGCCGCCGCGGCCAGTCGGGGTTCGTCGAACAGGCTGGACAGGACCAGCTTGCGATCCGGATGGGCAATGATGCGCCCCTTGCTGTCGGCCACCACCCGCAACGAATCCTCGTCGTTGTCGTCAGGCGAAACCAGGTCCAGCAGCAGATCGCGCTTCAGCAGGTTGATGCTGCCGGCCAGCACGCCTTGTCGGCCGTCCGCGTCGACCAGCGGTTGGGCGAAGACGATGATGGGTTCGCCGTTCAGGCGCGACGGCAGGACATCCGAAACGATGGGGCGTTTTTGCTGCGTGGCCAGGATGAAGTACGGGCGGTCCGCCAGCTCGAGTTGCGGGTGTGACAGTCCGCTGGCATCGATGAGGGCTCGCATGCGGCCGTCGGGACCGACGATGAACAGCGAGCTGAACAGGGTTCGCATAACCGGCAGATGGGTCAGAAACTCGTCGACTCCGCGTTGGTTGTCGAACGTGGCGGGATTGAAACTTCGCGCCGCGATGCTCAGCGCCCGTTGCAATTCGACCACTTGTCGTGACAGTGCCGAGGCGGTTCGAGTGGCTTCCCCGAGTTCGCGCTCACGTACCGCGGCCATGGTGTCTTTCTCGGTGCGCTTGACCAGTGTCAGCGTGGTCAGGCCGATACCCAGCGCCATCGCAACGATCAAGGCGACGGTGATGCGCAGTTTCAACGACCCGCAAGCCACCACCATGCTGTGGCGAAGGCTCTGCAAAGAATTCATGTTTTCGGTGCCCAGATTCAGTCGGGCGAGTGACCCAATGGCACCCGTGATCCGTTTATCGGCCACCCGAGGCGGCTACTTGAGTTCCAGGATTCGGGGCTGCGCGAACGCACGCCTCACGGCAGGTTTTGCAATTCACGCAGCAGACGCGTCTTGTCGACGCCGTCCGCCATCTCGACCAGGGCACCGAAGAATCGTTGCCGGTCGGCGTGGATCGCGGCCGCCTTCTTGACCAGGATCCTGGCGATCGGCCCGACGTGCGCGGTCATCACCCGGGTCGCATGGGTGATCACCGGTTCGCTCAATGCCTGACGCGGGGCGCTGTCGGCCCCGGTCGCGGCACTGCCCGCTCCCGATACGACACCCGTCGATCGGGTCAGGTGAGTCGTGCCGGCCTCCAGGCGAGCGACAAAACGGTCGCGGTCTGCCGGATTCTCGATCTGCTGCGTCAGCAAATCGGTCAGCGCCTTCAGGTCGGCAGACTGGCGCGCGGCCCGCTTGACCATCACCCGCGCCATCGGTCCGACCACACTCGCCAGCGCCCGCTCGACCGGCAGCAGCAGATCGGTATCCCAGCCGGTCGGTGCGAGCGCGGTCGACGCACCGGTCATGCCGGTCAGGCCTCTCGCCGCGCTGCCGGCGCCCGCGGCCGAAGCTGCTTCTGAAGGACCACCTGCGGCTCGGGCAGCTGGCGCTGCCGGGATTCGCATCAGCAGGGTCGGCATGTCGGTGATACTCGAACCCGGTACCAGCGAGGCCTCGAGCCGGTCCGCCAGCGCATGGCGGAATTCCGCCGCGGAAGCGAAACGACCAGCCGGATCGCGCGTCAGTGCGCGGGCGATGATCTGGTCGTAGCCGTCGACCCGGATGCCTTCGGTGACCTGGCTCGGCGGCACCGGATCGTGGTGCATCACCTTGAACATCACCGATGCAGCGGCACCTTCGAACGGCTTGTGGCCAGTCAGCAGGCGATACAACAGCACGCCGCATGCGTACAGGTCGGCGCGATGGTCGACGCCGTCACCGGTATATTGCTCCGGCGCCATGTAGCCGGGCGTGCCGATCTGCGAATTGACCAGCGTCAGCCCGGCGTTCTCGATGCGGGCGATGCCGAAATCGGTCAACTTGACCCGCCCGCCGGCCGTGATGATCAGATTGGCGGGCTTGATGTCGCGATGCCAGACCCCGAACTGGTGGGCGCAGTGCAGCGCGTCCAGCAACTGGTCCATCAGGCGCAGGATTTCCGGCTCGGGAATTGGCGGGCCGTTCGCCAGCAGCTGGGCCAGCGTCTTTCCCTCGACATATTCCATCGCGATGAAGGCGGTGCCGGCGTCTTCACCGTATTCGTAGATCGCGACGATGCCTGGGTGTGACAAACGTCCCACGGCGCGCGCCTCGTTGCGAAAGCGCGCCGCCATGCCGTCGGTCGAGTTGACAGGGTCTTCTTCATCGCCGACCAGCAACTTGGCATGGACCGTCTTCAATGCCACCTCGCGCCCGATATCTGGGTCGTGCGCGCGGTAGACCACCCCCATCGCGCCCTCGCCGATGACGGACTGGATCGGATACTTGCCGAGTTGCCTGGGGTGGTCCATCTGAGCCTGCTGCTGCCGCGCCGGGAAAGCCCTCGACTCAGCTCTCCAGCATCTTCATCGCGTGCACCAGACTCTTGCGCATGCGGCCGAACGAATCCGCCAGCACGCCGATCTCGTCCTTCGACTTGACGACAAATTCGGGTGCATCGAGTTCACCCATGCTGACCCGATCGGACAAGGCGGAAAGTCGGCTCACGGGCTGAATCACGAGCTTCCACAACATCAGGTTCAGCGTCAAACCGATCAGCAGGAAGACGCCGGCCAGCATTGCCATCACCACCCCGAAGGCACGGTCGGCGCGCTGCAGCGGCAAGGTCATCGGCACCGACACCACCTGGGCACCGAGGGTTTCGTTGAGCGTCCAGCCGAAACCGTTGCCCGGCCCGTATTTGTCGACCAGCGGCTTCGGCGCGGCGTCGGGTGTGCTGTGGCACGCCAAGCAGCGCTCATTGGTGATGATGATCGGCTTGGCTATGTACAGCGCCAGCCCGGTCGGCGTCTCGCGGGTGCCGACGAACTCCTTGATGCTCGTGCCCTTCTTGAACTGGTTGATGACGTCCTCTTCCCACGCCACCGCGCGATCGCGTGGATTGGTCGGATTCAGCATCGCCGCCTTGTAGCTGTATTCGGGATAGGTTTTCTGCAGCGCGTTGATGATTTCGGTCGACGAATAGGCCGGCACCGATTGCGGCAGGAAGGAATATTTCATCTGCGTCGACAGCAGCGGCGCAACCTGGTTGGCGGTGTACGAGCTGACGACGCTCGCCTTCTCCATCAGCAAGCGGGCTCGGTCGATGACTTGGTCCTGGGCATCTTGCTGCAGCAACGAGCGTGCGATGAATCCGGAAATCGCCAGGCCCACGATGAAGACCAGCAGAAAGACGAGGTTGAACTTCAGCAGCAGTTTCATTTCAGGTCCCCACGGCGACGAACGCGTCGCCTGCATGTCACACGGCGAACAACCGCGCTAGCTTAACGGGCTGACGCAGGATGGCTCAGCCTGAGCATGGTGTCACGGGCGGAGACGGTACTTTTCCGGGAAAAGTACGCGATCCCACTCGGGATGTGCCGGCATGTTGGCCACCAGCGCCTTGCGGAAATCCGCATCGCGGGTCAGAGGTCGCCAGCGAATCATGGCCGGTCGGCGCAAGGTCCATTCGACCGCCAGCCAATCCTTGGCATCTGCATAGGTGATCGGGGCGACCGGTTTCGGCGCCGGCTTGCGTTCAGTGAACATCGCTGCGCGGTCGGGCAGCGTGTCCAGGAAACTGCGCGGAATCTGATCGATGAATGCCGGTGCCGGACGCGCCGAGACCACCGACTTGGCCCCTTTGGCGCGTTGCAGAAACTGCCCGCTGCGCAGTGGCACGGCCTGCCCGACCGGCTTGGCATCGAGCCGTTCGCGGATCTTGGCCTGTCCGGACTCGACGAACATCGAGACCGCAGGTTCATTCACCAGCGTGACGACCGAGCCGCTGGCTTCGTACAGATCGATGGCCGGCGAGGCCAGCAAGGGAATGGCCGCCGGATCCACCTTGGCGGCGGGCGCTGGCGCCTTGAGCTTGACCCAGCCGCTGAGCAGGTAGACCCGCGCGAAGCGCCCGCGTTCGCCGTAGAACTGCGGATCGATGAGAACCCGCGTCGCCGGCCCCAGATTGACCGCCAGCCCATCGCTGAACTCGATCCGCAGCAGCCGTGCATCGGCTGCGGTCTCGACCACATCCTGGCTGAGCAGCCGTGTACCTTCGACGAAGTTCAGGCGTTCTTCTCCGCGCAGCAGTTGCGCCTTGCCGTCCAGGATGGTGACGACGCCCTGGTTCGGTTCATCGGTTTCGACCTTCGGTGCAGCGCTAGCCGCATCGACCAGCAGGGTGGCACCTGCCAGCACAAGCCCCTTGCTTGCGAGGCCGGCCGCTGCCATCTGCAGCAGCCTGCGCTTGCTGATTGCTTGCATGTCCGTACCCGATGTCGGCGGCGGAACGAAGGTGCTCCGCCTCGTCTCGCACCTCGTGGTGCGAAGGGACATTATTGAGCATCGCGGCGCACAAATCGAATGCAGCGCCTTCGCGACGCCATCACATGCCCTTGAACAGGCCGCTGAAGCTGCGGCTGACTTCGAGTTTTTCCGGATGACCCTTGACGCTGACGATCTGCCGTCCACGGAAGTCACGGCTGACGCCGGCAATCGCGTGCGTATTGACCAGCGTGCTGCGGTGGATTTGCCAGAACACGTTCATGTCGAGTTCCTCGAGCAACTCCTTGATCGGCTTGCGAATCAGCGCCTCCACGCTGGCGGTCTGGACCCGGGTGTATTTTTCGTCGGAAATGAAGAACAACACCTCGTCGACCGGAATCATCTGGATGCTCTGGCCGACGCTGGCCTGGATCCACTGCAGGCGGGCAGCCGGCGCCGGGTTCATCTGCGCGGCCAGCTTCTGCAGCAAGGCCTGCATGGCGGGTGTATGGGTGGGCAGCGGGGTGGCAGCAGCCCGCGCGTCCGCGGACAGATCGGCCGGCTGGCGGGCTGCCATTCGCTGCTGGATCCGTTCGACGGTCAGCTTCAGCCGATCGCGCTCGGCCGGCTTCAGCACATAGTCGACGACGCCTTGCTCGAAGGCCTCGACCGCATACTGGTCGTACGCGGTGATGAAGACGATTTCGCAGCCGGGCCAGTCGTCGCCCGCGGGCGAATCGTCGTGCGTCGGCAACTGGGCAATCTGGCGCGCCGCTTCGATGCCGGTCAAGCCGGGCATGCGGATGTCCAGGAAGACGATGTCCGGATGCAGCTGAGCGGTCTGCTCGACCGCTTCCAGGCCATTGCGGGCCTCGGCCACGATCTGGAGCTCGGGCCACACTTCGACGAGCCGCGCGCGGATCTGTTCGCGCATCAGGCGCTCGTCATCGGCGATTACCGCTCTGGTCATGGGCGCGTGCGATAAATGGGTAAGGAGTCTCGGCTCGGGCAATCGGGCGTACGCAAGTTCGGGCGTGCAGGCACTCAGGCCGAAGCGCCCGGGGTGCTGGTCGTCTGGTACGGCACCGTGATCGTCACCGCGGTGCCGCCGCCGGCGTTTTCGGTGATTTTCAGCGCAGCCTTGTTTCCGTACAAGAGCTGCAGCCGCTCGCGGATATTCGACAGGCCGATGCCGGTGCCGGCGGTGGCGGCCTTGCCGAAGCCCAGGCCGCTGTCGGCCACCGTCACTTCGAGCTTGCCGTGCACGATCTCGGCGCTCACCAGCAGCGTGCCGCCATCGGCCTTCGGTTCGAGGCCGTGCTTGATCGCGTTTTCGACCAGGCTTTGCAACATCATCGGCGGGAACTCGGCCGACATCAGACCGTCGCTGACCCGGATCTCGGTGCTGAGCCGCTCTTCCATGCGCACCTTCAGGATTTCCAGGTAAGGCCGGATCACCGCCAGTTCGCGCCCCAGATCACGTGTATTGGAGTTGCTGCCCGGGCTGACATCACGCATCGACGGCATGCTGGCGCGCAGCAAGGCGATCAGGTTCTTCTGCATCTTCGAGGCGCGGGGCGGGTCGGTCTCGATCAGGTGATCGATGCTGGCCAGCGTATTGAACAGGAAGTGCGGCTCGACCTGGGCCTGCATCGCCGCCATCCGGGCCTCGATCACCTGGCGCTTCAACGACTCGCTTTCGGCGGTTTCGGTCGCCTTGGCGGCCTTGGTCTCGGCCTGCATGCGCCCCTTGTAGGTGAACTTGATGATGGCCGAGCTGAGAATCAGCAGCAACACCAGATTGGTCAGCACTTCGCCGAGCCGCACCCGGGTGACCCTGATCCGCGGCCTGTTCTCGCCGATCTCCGCGCTGGCGCGCGCCGCTTCGTCGGCCGCCTCGCGGGCATCGGCGATGGCGCCCTCGATGTCGCGGCGCGCTTCCTCGATCGCGGCGCGCACCTCGCCGGTGTCGGCGCCCTTCGGCAGCTTGATCGTGACCGATGGCAGCGGCGGGGGCGGTGGCACCGGTGGGACTGGCGGCTCGGGCGGCGTTGGGGGCTCGGGCTCCACCGCGGCTCGTGAAGCGGATGCGGATGCGGACGAAGCGGTCGGGGCGGCGTGTCGCGGCGTGATGCTGACGCCAGCTTCATCGATTCGCACCTCGTAGCTGACGGGCGGACTCGCCGACACCGCGGGCTGAACCGGCTTGGTGCTGGACTTCTTGCTGCGCGGCGGCAGGGTTTCCACGTGTTCGCTGATCGACCAGGTGAATGGCGGCATCTCGCCCAGGATCGCGGACCCTATCAGCGCCAGCACCGATACGACGAAAAAGCGCTTCCAGCTGATGCTGACCAGCCAACCCGCATACCAGTGAAAGCTGCGGACGGTGGCAGCCGTAAAACGTTGCCAGCGGCTCGCGGCAGGGGGGTACGTCGTATTGGAAGCGTCAACCATGACTGAACTCTACGGCCGGGCTGCCGTTGCTAGCCAGGGCCAGCCGATGCGCCGCACGCCGGCTGGGATCGGCCGCAGAAAAACGCGACGGATGGCGCCGGCTTGCCCGGTCAATTGCGCGGCGCCTGCGGCCACGGGCGCTGCGCCTGCCGCATCTGCTCCCAGGCGCGGGCGACCTGCAACACGCCGAGATCGTCGTGGCGGGCGCCGATGATCTGCAGGCCGATCGGCAGCCCATTCGACGTATAGCCGCAGTTGATGCTGGCCGCCGGCTGCTCGCTCATGTTGAATGGCAAGGTGTAGGCGATGTGTTCGAAGGGGCGGGTCGGATCGTTGGTCGGGCACGGCAGTTCGGCAGCAAAGGCGGGAATCGGTGCGGTGGGCGATATGACGTAGTCGAATGGCGCGCAGGCGGCCACCGCCGCATCACGCAACGCGCCCATCTGGCTGTAGCCGCAAAAAACCCGCTCGCCGCTGATGCCCTGCGCACCGCGCGCCCAATCGACGATGAAAGGCAGCACCAGCGAGCGCCGCGACTCGTCGAGTGCCGAAATGTCCAGCCACGATCGCGTACGCCAGAAATCGTCCATGCCCGCGGCCATGCCGGGCGTCAGAAAAGCCGGCACCACCTCGATCGTCGCCCCCGCCACCTCGAAGGCATGGGCCGCTGCTTCGACGGCTGCGCGCACTTCCGGGTCCAGCGCCAGACCGAATCCGGCATCGAGCCAGAGGCCGATCTTGAGCCCGTTCAGGTCGCGTTCGAGCTGGTTCCAGGCGATGTCCTGCCAGGGCAGGCTCATGGTGTCGCGCGCATCGGGCAGGGATAACGGTCCCATCATCAAGGCCGCATCGGCCACGCTGCGGGTCATCGGTCCGGCCACGCGGCCGGCATAAGGCGGATCGATCGGAATCCGCCCCAGGCTGGGCTTGAAGCCGACGATGCCGCACCAGCCGGCCGGCAGCCGCACCGAGCCGCCGATGTCGGTACCCAGGTGCAGCGGTCCGTATCCTGCTGCTGCTGCGGCAGCAGCACCGGCGCTGCTGCCGCCCGGCCCCAGCTGCAGATTCCAGGGGTTGCGCGTCAAGGGGTGAAAGCTCGACAGGCCGGACGACAACATGCCGTAGTCGGGCATCGTGGTCTTCATCACCAGCAGTGCACCCGCTTCGCGCAGCCGGGCGGCCGGCGGTGCGTCCCGTTCGGCGGGCTGCAGGATGCTGGCGGCCGTTCCCAGCGGCATCGGGGTCCCGGCGGTGGCGATGTTTTCCTTCAGTGTCAGCGGCACGCCATCGAGTGCGCCGCAGGGCTGGCCGGCCTGCCAGCGGCGCTGCGACGCCTCGGCCTGCTGCAGAGCCCGATCGGCGCGGTAGTCGTAACCGGCATGCAGGTGGTCTTCCCAGGCGTCGATGTTCGCAAGGGTGTCCCGCATCACGTCCAGGGGCGACAACTCGCCGCTGCGGTAGGCGGCCAGCAGGTCGACAGCGCTCAGCTGATGCAAGGGTTCGGTCATGACCCCATTCTCGTAGGTCGCGGCCTACAACGCATACCGGCCGAAGACTATCCGCCGCGAACGCCTGCCTGCCTACGTTGCTGCATACACGGATCGATGGCGACTTTACAGGCGCGCGGTCCATCACCGAACTTCGGGAGCCGACATGTCTTTTGCACTTTATCTGGTGGGTTTCGCCGTGTTGATCGGCGGCGTCGCATGGGGATTGATCATGGTCGGTGTGCCGCAGATCTGGGTCATCGTTGCCTCGGTCATCCTGCTCGGCCTGGGCATTGTGTCGGGGGTCTCGAAGACCCGGATGAAGGATCCGCCGGCCTGAGTCGGCAAATACATTGCGTTGCATTTCAGATGACCGGGCTGGTCAACTGAGGTGCAGGCCGGGCGTTCTAGTTCTACCACCCGGAAGCGGGGGACTCTATGAATCTTCAAGACCACTCAGGACAATCATGAACAAATTTGCTCTCGCGCTGATCCCTGCTTTGCTGGCTGGCAGCGTCTACGCTCAGACCGCCGCCCCGATGGCTGCCCCGGCCTCCGCTACCACCAAGGCTGAAGTAAAGGCCGACCAGAAGGTCATGAAGGCCGAAAAAGCTGAAGCCAAGGTCGACGCCAAGGCCGATGCGAAGGTGGAAAAGGCAGTCGACACTGCCAACAAGAAGATCGACAAGGCTGATGCCAAAGCCGCCGAGACCAAGATGAAGGCCGATGCCAAGGCCGCGAAGGCTGATCCGGAAGACAAGATGAAAGCCGAAGCCAAGGCTGACAAGTCGGGCGCCAAGGCCGATCTGAAGGCCGACAAGACCGTCATCGACGCGAAGGAAAAGGCCGGCAAGACAATGATCGACGCGGCTGCCGACAAAGCCACCGCGAGTAGCAAGACGACCGCTGTCAAGGCCGAAGCCAGTGCCGACGTGAAAGCCTCGAAGGCCAAATAAGCCAAGCGCCCCGCGCGCTGAGCAAGGACAGGTTGCTACCTGTCCTTTTTTTATGCGCTGTCGGGTCGCTCGCGGTTCACGCCGATCTCGCCACGAATCAGCTCGATCAGTTCTTCGGCGCGCAGCGGCGACGCCGCCTCGCCACCGTCGAGCACGCTGTCGGCGAGCTCGCGTTTGTGCTGGTGCAGCTGCACGATTTTCTCTTCGAGCGTGCCCTGGTTCACCATGCGGTACACCGTCACCGGGCGTAGTTGGCCGATGCGGTGTGCCCGTCCGCTGGCCTGATCTTCGGCAGCCGGGTTCCACCACGGGTCGGCGATCACGACATAGTCGGCCACGGTCAGGTTCAAGCCGAATCCGCCGGCCTTCAGGCTGATCAGGAACAGGTCACCTTCACCGGCCTGGAAAGCGGCCACGCGGCGCGTGCGTTCGGCGGGCGGCGTCGAGCCATCCAGATATTGATAGGGGATGCCGGCCGCATCGAGCGGCTCGCGCAACAGCGACAGGAAGTCGACGAACTGGCTGAAGACCAGCGTCTTGTGTCCGTTCGCGCGCAGTTCGTTGGCCAGCTCGGCGAACGCCTTGACCTTCGCGCCGACCAGACCCAGCTGCGGGCTGACCAGCCGCGGGTCGCAGGCGGCGCGCCGCAGCCGCGTCAGCTGCGCCAGGATGTTGAGTTGCGCCTGGCCGGGCTTGTCGCTCGCGACTGCCGCCTCGGCCGCGGCCAGCGCCTGACGGCGCAGCGTTTCATAGTGCGCGCGTTCGCCCGAATCGGATTCGATGGCCAGCGTGGTCTCGGTGCGCGGCGGCAGATCGTCCAGGACCTGGGCCTTGGTCCGGCGCAGCACGAACGGTGCAATCAGCCGACGCAACGTGCGCTGGGCATTGCGGTTGTGATCGCGTTCGATCGGCCCGGCGAAACGTTCATTGAACTGTCGCGAGCTGCCGAGCAGGCCCGGATTGCAGACCCGCATGATCGACCACAGCTCGGACAGCCGGTTCTCGATCGGCGTGCCCGACAACGCGATCCGGAAATCGGCCTGCAGTTCGAACGCGGCCTGGGAGCGCTTGGCGGTTGCGTTCTTGATCGCCTGGGCCTCGTCAAGCACCATGGTGTGCCATTGGCGTTGTGCGAATTCTGCTGCGTGCATCAGCAGCAGCTGGTATGACACCACGATCACATCGCCGGCCGCCGCGGCCTCGATCAGCGTGGCACGTTCGCCGTCGCCGAACAGGCTGACGTCCAGACTCGGTGCGAAGCGGCGCGCTTCGGCCAGCCAGTTGCCACCCAGCGAGGTCGGCGCCACCACCAGCGCCGGCCCGCCGGCGCTGCGCGCCAGCAGGATGGCCAGCGCCTGAAGGGTCTTGCCGAGGCCCATGTCGTCAGCCAGCACGGCGCCGAAGCCGGATTCGGCCAGTCGCATCGCCCAGGCGTAGCCTTCTTCCTGATAGGGCCGCAATTCGGCCTGCAATGTACCTGGGAGCACGGCGCGTTCGGACTGGATCAGCTGCAGTCGGGCCAGCCGCGACTCGAATGCCTGGTCGACTGCGAAAGCGGTTCCGGCCAGTGTGGTGTCGAGCCAGGCGCTCGCCAATGGCGATACCTGCAGGTCAGTCTCGTGACCACGGCCGGTCTTTCCACTGGCGGGATGGGCCACCGATCCCAGTTCGTCGAGCCGATTGCGCAACTCCTGCGTCAGCGCCAGATAGCGGCCTTCGCCGAGCGGCACGAAGCGGCTGCGCTCGCTGCGTGTCCACTCCAACAACTGCCCCAGGCTGATGACCTGTGCCTCGTCGACCGCGATGCCGCCTTGCAGAGCCAGCCACTCGCGTCCGCTGCGCAGTTGCACCTTGAGCTGGGAAACGCCGACCGCTTCGACCCGAATCGGCTTGCCTTGTGGCCAGTCGACGCCGGCGATGTTCTCCAATGCCGGCAGCCGCTCGAGCAGCGCCAGTGCATCGTCGGGTGCGTCGATCAGCCATTCGGCCCCGCCATCGGCGTCCGGGTCCAGCATCGGGCAGGCATCGAGAATCGTCTCGAGGTGCGCACGCTCGAGCGCCAGATCGCGCGGCGCGCCCAGTGTTTCGCCATCGACCGACGCCAGCAGGCGGCTGCGACCGTGACCCGGTGCCAGCCGCGGCCCGGCACTGCCGAGCGGCGCGACAACCAGCCGCACGTGCAAGGCGTCGCCACGCGGCGACAGCTCGGCGCGCAGGCGGGAGTCGGAAACCACCTGCCGCACCTTGGCCGAGTCCTGGGCCATGTCGGCGTGCACCTGGAAATGGTTGCCCAGGCTTTGCAGCACCGCCTGCACCTGCGACAACGCCGATTTCGGCACCACCAGCTGCTCGCCGATCAACTGTGCGGCGCGCTTCTGTTCGGGTGACAGCCGAATCAGCCGAGCACGCTGCGGGCCGTCACGCAGCACGGTGATCAGGCGCAGCGCTTCCTGTTCCTTCAGCTCGGTGACGGTGGGCGACCAGGGACCGCCCAGCAACGGGCTGCTTGCCTCGGTGCGCAGCGGCGGCAGCAGGCGCAGCCGAACCGAATCGCCCAGTTCGCTGACATCGAGCTCGGCCTGACCCTCAATCAGTTCGATCGCAACGCCGCGTGCATCGGCCAGCTCGAGCGCCGGATGGCCGACCAGCGCCGGGACCGCCGCAGCCAGATCGAAGCGGTGGCCGCGTTCGCGGTTCGGCAGCGGTCGCAAGGCAACTGCAACCGCCGCGTCGCGCGGTGCCAGGCCTTCGGTCTTGGTCAACCGGCTCAGCGTGACCTCGCGAGGTTTGCCCCAGCCCCGCGGCCCGCGTTTCTGATCGAACGGCGTCAGGTCGCGAACGCGGCCTTCGGCGTCGACATCGAGCACCCACAACAAGCGGCTTGACTGATCGGTTTCGGCGGGCGCTGCACCGCCGGTGGCCAGCGTGGCCAGTTCGGCGAGGGCGAGTTGCCAGCGTTCCTGGCTCGCGCAGACGAAGAAGGCCGGCGAAGTGGCTTCGCCTTGCAGCCGCGCCAGGGCGGCGTCCAACTGGCCGGCCAGCCCGACCAGCCCGAGTTCGGTCAGGCGGCCGCGCAGTTGCCGGGCTGCGTCCTGTTCACGTGGATGGAGCTCGACGCTGTCGCTGCCGGTTTTCAGCCAGGCGCGCATCAGCCAGCGCCACAGGTCGATCCGGTAGACATGATGGCTGTCGCTGAGCGGCTTGAAGCTGCCGAGGTCGAGCCGGTTGTCGCCACGGCGCACCTGGATCGCCAGCGCCATCAAGCCCCAGCCGGTGTCGGCCGAGGCCTGGCGTTTGCCACTTTCGCCGAGGCAGAATTTCAGCGCCCGCTCCAGATGGATCGGTGAGCCCTGGGCCAGCATCGACAAGGCATACGGCAGCGCCAACGATTCGGGCAGCAGTCCCTTGCGCTTGCCACTCTGATTCTTCAGCTGCGTCAGGACCTCCTCGAAGCCGCTTTCGGCTTCGCCCCAGTGGCCCTGCAGCGCGAGTCGGGCGGCCATCGCGCCGCGCGCCAGCGCCGTCTGCTCGCGCCATGCGTCGCCGGCCCGACCAGCGGGTGCCGCACCGGTGGCATCGGGCAGCAGGGGTTGCAGCAGAACGGGCAATTGCTCGGTCTGGTCTGACCAAAGGGTGAATTCGGCCAGCGCCAGCCTCAAGCGGCCGCTTGCTTCGATGGTCGGATGGCGCTCGAGGTGTCGCCGCGCCAGCGCCACCGCGTCGATGGGTGGTGCGATCCAGTCATTCATCAGGCGCGCCAGCGATTGTTCGAGGATGACGGTTTGCAGGTCCGGTTCGAGTCGCGCGAACAGTCGGTCGTCGAGGTCGGCGGTGAGCGCGGCGTCGACCACCTCCTGCCAGCTGAGCCCGAAGCGGCAGAACTCGCGCAGCCTGGAGACGGTCTCGAACGGCACGCCACCGAAGGTTTCGAGCCGCACGATGGCGGCCGCGGCGTCAGCGTCGGGGAAATGGGTCCAGGCGCTCGGCGCAGAGTCATCGAAACGGAACACCGCCCCCAATGCCTGGCGCAACGGCGCGAGACCCAAACGGTCGATGGCGTCAAGAAAGACCGCGCTGCGCCGGTTCGGGGCGACCTGCCACTGGCCCATGCGCTGCGGCAGATCGATCAGCCAGCCGCCCTGGGCGAGTGCACGGATCAACAGGTGCACGGCGTCGCCGCCGAAGTGGCGACCATTGGCGTCGATGGCCCCCAGCTCGCCCAGCCAACCCAGCACCCAGGCACGCGTGCGGCCCGACCAGCCAAGCGCGAACGCGGTCAGCACCTGCTTCTGGTCGGGGCTCAGATCGGCAAGCGAAAGCTCGTCAGAAGGTTCGAACAACAGCGGATCCCGACGCGGATCCGGCGCATCGCGCCGCGATACCACTCAGCGGCTCAGCACCGCCGCGATCGCGACCGCGGTGGCTTCGACATTTCCCGTATTCAGGCCGGCCACGCACAGCCGACCGGAGCGCACCAGATAGACGCCGAACTCCTGCTTCAGCTGATCACACTGCGCGGCGCTCAGCCCGGTGTAGCTGAACATGCCGCGCTGCTTGAGAAAGTAGTCGAAATTGCGGTCCGGCAGCTTGGCGCTGAGCACCGCATGCAGCGATTGGCGCATCGCGATGATGCGGGTGCGCATCGCCTCGACTTCGGCTTCCCATTGCGACCGCAGATCGGCGTCGAGCAGCACGCGGGCCACCAGTTGACCGCCGTGCATCGGCGGGTTCGAGTAGTTGGCGCGGACCACCGATTTCAACTGACCCAGCACATGCTCGGCCTGCGCCGGGTTCGGACACACCACGCTCAAGGCGCCGCAGCGTTCGCCGTAGACACTCATGTTCTTCGAGAACGAATTGGCGACGAAGAAGCTGAGTCCGGATTCGGCCAGCAAGCGCACCGCGTAGGCGTCCTCGACCAGGCCGTCGCCGTAGCCCTGATAGGCCAGGTCGAGAAACGGGATCAGCTCGTGTTCGCGCAACACCGGCAGCAGCGAGTGCCACTGCTCGCGCGACAGGTCGACCCCGGTCGGGTTGTGGCAACAGGCGTGCAGCAGCACCACGCTGCGCGGCGGCAGGCCACGCAGGGCCTCGCGCATGGCGTCGAAGCGCAGTCCGCCGGTGGCCGGGTCGTAGTAGGGGTAGGTCTGGATCGCCAGCCCGGAACCGGCGAAGACCGCCTTGTGGTTGTCCCAGGTCGGGTCGCTGACATGGACCGTGCTGTCGGGAAAATAGCGCTTGATAAAGTCGGCGCCGACCTTCAGCCCGCCACTCGATCCGACGGTCTGGATCGTCACCACACGTCCGGCCTGCAACGCCGACGAGTCGGCGCCGAACAACAGCTGGGCCACCGCGGTGCGGAAATTGGACGCGCCTTCCATCGGCAGATAGGGCCGGGCACCGGCCGCGTTGACGACGCGCATCTCGGCTTCGCGGACCGATTTGAGCATCGGAATCTTGCCGTTGTCGTCGAAATAAATGCCGATCGACAAATTGATCTTGTCGCTGCGCGGATCTTTCTGGAAGGCTTCGTTCAGCGACAGGATCGGGTCGCCCGGATAGGCTTCGACATGATGGAACATGGTGGCGGCGCTGCGTGGTTGGAATGCAGATTATCCAACCCGCGCGAGCCGCAACTCCAGATCACCCCAATGCGGCCTCCAGATCGGCGCGCATCGATTCGGGCGTGTCGGTGGGCGCAAAGCGCTTGATCACCTGACCGTCGCGGCCGACCAGAAATTTTGTGAAGTTCCACTTGATCGCCCGGGTACCGAGCAGGCCGGGCGCCTGTTCGGTCAGCCACTGCCACAGCGGATGGGCGGTGTCGCCGTTGACGTCGACCTTGGCCATCATCGGAAAGCTGACGCCGTAATTGAGCTGGCAAAAACCGGCGATGTCGTCGTTGCTGCCGGGGTCCTGCGAACCGAACTGATTGCACGGGAAGCCGACCACCACCAGCCCGCGGTCGGCGTAGTCCTTGGCCAGTGTCTCGAGCCCTTCGAACTGGGGCGTCAGACCGCAGGCGCTCGCCGTATTGACGATCAGCAGCACCTTGCCGCGCTGGGTCGAGAACGCGGCCGGCTGGCCGGCGATCGACAGGGAATGGAAGTCGTAGATGCTGCTGGCAGGCTGGGGCATGACGGTCCGATCGGCCAGTTAAGCCGTTGAGCGAAGCGCGCCGTTTGCGCGCGATCCGGATCGTAGCGCGCCGCGCTGATCAGTGCTTGTCGATGCGGGCAATGGCCAGCAGGCGATCGACCTCCACCTTGTGATGGATGCAGTTGCTGCGGTGCCAGCGCCTGATCACCTCCATCACGCCGGCCACGACCAGTCCAAACAGCGCAATCGCCGTGAAGGCCGACAGACCGAGCTTCGTCATGCCGGTGTAGAACGCGCCGAGCCCGAGAATGCAGGCCTGCTCGTTGAAATTCTGCACCGCGATCGAGCGGCCGGCGCCCATCAGGTTGTGACCCCGGTGCTGCAGCAGCGCATTCATCGGCACCACCAGGAAACCGCCCGCCAGGCCCAGCAGCATCAGGAACGGCACCGCCACCCAGACATCGCGGATCAGGTTCAGGCCGATCACCAGGATGCCCATCACGATGCCCAGCGGGATCACCGAGGTGGCCTTGTCGAGCCGCATCTTCATCGAGGCGATCACCGCGCCGAAGGCAACGCCGATCGATACCACGCCGGCCAGCGACGAGGCCTGCGTGGTGGTGTAGCCGAGCGCCACCGCGGCCCACGGGAATACGATGATCCGCAGGTTGCCGCCGACCCCCCAGAACATCGTCGTCGTTGCCAGCGAGATCTGGCCCAGCTTGTCGGACCACAGGCGTGCGTTGCAGTGCGAGAAGTCGCGCAGCAGCACCAGCGGGCTGCCCGGCAGGCGCTGCAACGGGGCTTCGGTGCGGGGGATGTACAGGTTGAAGATGGCGGCCACGCAGTACACCAGCACCATCGAGGCGATGGCCGCCTCGGGCGCGGTGTCGACGCCGGTATCGAAGAACGGCAGATCGAAGCCGAGCAGCAGTGGCGACAGGCTCGGTCCGACCAATTGGCCGCCGAGCAGGATGCCGAGGATGATGGAGGCGATCGTCAGCCCCTCGATCCAGCCGTTCGCCTTGACCAGTTGCGACGGCGGCAGCAATTCGGTGAGGATGCCGTATTTGGCTGGCGAATAGGCGGCAGCGCCGAGGCCGACGATGGCGTATGCCAGCAGCGGATGGCTGCCAAACAGCATCATCAGGCAGCCGACGACCTTGATGAGGTTCGAATAGAACATCACCTTGCCCTTCGGCACGGCATCCGCGAACGCACCGACGAATGGCGCCAGCACGACATAGAACAGCGCGAACATCGGCGTCAACGCCGGGATTTGCCAGGCCGGTGATTGAGAGGTTCGGAGCAGCTCGATTGCGGCCACCAGCAGCGCGTTGTCAGCCAATGAGCTGAAAAACTGCGCCGACATGATGGTGTAGAAACCCTTTTTCATTCGCTGAAGCTTGCCTTTCAGGCGGCGCTTGTCGGCTGCGCTGGATCGAAGTTGGGGTCTTTGCTTGCCCGTTGTCTCCCGGGCGCGGTTTATAGCATGCGGACTCGCGCCCGAGCCTGAACAAGCCCCTCGGCGACGGTCTGCGGCAGAATGCTTCGATGCCCCGCCCGATCGAAGCCCTGATCCATATCGACGCCCTGGCGCACAACCTGAGGCGCGCCCGCGCCTGCGCGCCGGACGCCAAGGTCTGGGCGGTGGTCAAGGCAAATGCCTACGGTCATGGCATCGAGCGCGTCTATCCCGGGCTGCTTGGTGCCGACGGTTTTGCGCTGCTCGATCTGGCCGAGGCCGAACGCATCCGCACGCTCGGCTGGCGCGGGCCGATCCTGCTGCTCGAGGGCTGCTTCGAACCGCGCGATCTGGAGCTGTGTTCGCGCCTGGATCTGTGGCACACGGTGCACTGCGAACAGCAGATCAACTGGCTGGCCGCCCACAAGACCCAGCATCCGCACCAGGTTTTCCTGAAGATGAACAGCGGCATGAACCGGCTCGGCTTCAAGCCGGCCGCCTATCGGTCGGCCTGGCACCGCCTGTCGGGCCTGACCCAGGTCGACAGCATCACGCTGATGACCCACTTCGCCGAGGCGGATGGACCGGCCGGCGTTGCACGGCAGGCGGAAGTATTTGCTGCCGCTACCGCCGATCTGCCCGGCCACCGCTCGCTGCACAACAGCGCGGCCAGCCTGCGCTTCGGATCCGACCCGACGTCCGACTGGATTCGCGCCGGCATCATGTTGTATGGCTCGTCACCCGATCACCCGCAGCACCGCAGCACGGACTGGGACCTGTTGCCGACCATGAGCCTGCGCGCGCAGCTGATCGCCACCCAGCAGCTGCAGGCCGGCGATACGGTGGGTTACGGCAGCCGCTTTGTCGCCAGCGCTCCGATGCGAATCGGCATCACCGCCTGCGGTTATGCCGACGGTTATCCGCGGGTGGTACCGAGCGGCACGCCGGTGCTGGTCGATGGGGTTCGGTGTGCAATGGTCGGGCGGGTCTCGATGGACATGCTGGCAGTCGACCTCGGCCCGGTCGCCGCTGCGGACATCGGCTCCGAAGTCACCTTGTGGGGATGCAGCGGCAACGGCGCCGTTCTCGGCATCGACGAGATCGCCGAAGCCGCCGGCACGATTGCCTATGAATTGATGTGTGCACTGGCGCAACGGGTGCCGGTGCGGGAGATCCAGGAATGAATACGTCGCGGCAACCTGTGCTGCCAATGCTGGCTGGCGCTTATGGGGCCTGCCTGCTCGCGCTGGCCTTGCTCGATGCCGTCTGGCTCGGTCTCGTGGCGGCCGATTTCTACCGCGCTCATCTTGGCCACTTGATGGCTGAGCAGCCGCGCTTCGATGCGGCGATCGCGTTCTATCTGATCTATCCGGCCGGGGTGGTGTTGTTCGCGGTCAGGCCGGCGGTCGAATCCGAATCGTCCGCAAAGGCACTGCAACTTGGTGCGGCATTCGGCTTCTTCGTCTATGCGACCTACGACCTGACCAATCTGGCCACGCTGCGCGACTGGTCGGTGCTGGTCAGTGTGATCGACGTGGCGTGGGGCACCGGGCTGTCTGCCTGCATTTCCTGGCTGGGGCTGCGGGCTGCGCTGGCGGTGGCGCGGCGCAGTCGGTGATCACGACGGACGAGGCGCAGCGCCTGCGCGCCGTGCTCGAGGCCGAATCGACATTCACCGCGATCCGCGCCCAGGGCGCCGGCGGCCAGAACGTCAACAAGGTATCGAGCGCGGTGCATCTGCGCTTCGATATCCGGGCGTCGTCGCTGCCCGATGACTGGAAAGAGCGGCTGCTCGCCTTGCGTGATCAGCGCATCACCGACGAAGGTGTCGCCGTAATCAAGGCGCAGACCACACGCAGCCAGGAGAAAAACCGCGCCGACGCCCTGGAGCGTCTGCAAGAACTGGTGGTCAGCGTCGCCCGGCCACCTCGGATCCGCCGACCGACCAAGCCGACCTTCGGCTCGAAGCAACGCCGGCTCGAGTCGAAGCGGCAACGCGCGCAGATCAAGGTCGGTCGCGGGCGCGCCGAAGAATGATCAGCGCCGTGTCATGCCGAGCGCAAAGCTGTAGCTGAGCTCGACCACCGGGCTGCTCAAGCGGCCCTTGATCGATTCGATCTGGCCGACGCCGAGTTGCCAGCGTTGCGCACCGTCGGCCCAGCCGACGCGCAGCATCGGCTGCACCACTGCGCCGCCGGGGCTGTCGATGCCGCCGCCGCCGGCCGCACCGGCCAGCAATTCGACGCCCCACTGCAGGCCGGTCTGTTGCAGCGGCGTGGCCCAGGCCAGGCCGATCAGGCCGGCGCCGTACGCACCGGCCTTGCCGCCGGCCGCGAAATGGACGCCACCGGTGAGCTGCAGGTGTTCGTCGAGCGCCGCACTGAGCGGGCGGCGCATCCGGAACCCGACCGTCTGCACCGCGTCGCTGCTGCCATTGCGGAAATCCATGCCCGGAAAATGCCCCAGCACGGCGCCCCACTCGATGTCGTCACGGCGCAGCGGCAACGTAGCGTGGGCGCGCCGCGCCGCTGGCGGTCGGTCCAGCGTGAAACCGAGCGACACCTGCAGGTGCGTGGCGCGAAAGCCGCCGTCGGGGGCGATCGTGCGGCCGGCCTCCAGGCCCAGCACCACGTCGTTCGGCAGATCCCAGCGTGCAGTGGCCGCGAGCTTGACCAGCGCACCGCCGCCGGTGTCGACCGCACCGCCACCGGCCATGCCCAGCGCGGCGCGCACGCCCAGATACGGCGCCGTCGCCCCGCTGCCGTCGGCGACCTGCCAAAGCGGCCACTCCTTGCCGATGCCGACCAGCAATTCGGCGTAACCGTCGGCGCCGCCCTGCGCAGCTCCTGCCGCCTCGAGGCTGGCATAGGTGCCCGGGCTCAGCCAGTGATCAGCGCGCAGGCCGCCATAACCGTTGTGATTGCCGTTGCTGCCCCGGTACTGGCCGACATTCAGCCAGAAGCGATCGAAACCGAAGCCGTTGCGAGAACCGTCGCCGGTGGCCGGGCTGCCGGCGCGCTGATGACGAAACTGGTCGTCGACGGCGAATACCAGGCCAAGCTGGTTGGATCCGATTCGGCCATCGGGAAAGGTGACCCGTGACGCACTGATGCCCAGCCAGCCCGGACCGACCGGGAACGACCAGTCGAGGTGTGGCCTGAACATCAGCCCCGAACCGACCGGCAGGGCGGCGCCGCCACCGCCGCCGACCGCGAGACCGGCTTCCAGCCGGCTGCCCCAGGGGCCGTCGGTACGCCAAAGGGCTTCGCCACCGATCACGAACAGGCCGCCGCGCTGACCGGTGGCGGCGCCGTAGACCACCGGGCCGACCTGCCAGCCGTTGCCGATGCCGAACAGCACCGAGGTGCCAACCAGCCCCAGCGACTCGTTGCCAGGCAGACTCAGGCGTTCGGCGCCGACCCGCCAGTTCAGCGGCAGGCTGCGTGTCCCGTCGGCGCTGCCCGAGGGCGCGCCTTGCGCGGCGCAGGTTGCCGGCGTTGCCATGCCGCCGCCAATGCCCAGCAACGCTGCCAGTGCGGTTGCAGATACACGTGAATGCCGCATGACCCGGACCGGGTTCAGCGAAGTTGCGCGGCGAGTGCCCGCCTGCGATTGAATAGTCGGAATTGGCAAGGCTGGTCCTTGGGATTCTGGGGATTGCCCACTTTGCAGGCGGCGAACCCTAACATGGCCCTCAGCCTGGATCACCAGCTCGGAACCGAAAATCGATAGGTCACGCCGATTCCGAGGTAGTCGGCCCTGAACTTCTGTCCGATTGCGCCGAGTCGGGCGAGGGTCTGCCCTGCGGTGGCATAAACCGCCAAGCGATCGCTCACTCCGTAGTTCATCCCGATCCCGCCCTTGACGATCGGTCCATTCGGATTGGCGCCAATCAGCAACTGTCCGAAGAAGCGAAGGCGATCGGTCTTGTCGAATCGGGTCTGCAAACCCAGGCCGGCGACCAGTTCGCCATAGCCGGGAAAGCCCAGGTAGGCGGTGTAGGCGCCGCTGACCTGGATCGGTATGTACACATGGTCGTTGATCTGCTTGTCCATCTGGATCGACAACATGTTCAGCCGGGGTTGATCGTCGCCACGGAATTTCACATTGAACTGGGTCTGCTGGAACAGGTTGAAGCGGTAGCCGTTGTAGACGCCGACTGCACCGGAAGCGTTGTCAGCTCCGTGGATGTGGTAGTTCAAGGCGGCGCCGAAGGTGTAGTTCTTCGACGTGGCCTTGGGCGCGAACAGGTAGCCTGCCGACAGCGAGAGGCCCAGGTTCTTGGTGATCAGATATTCGGCCGAGAGCTTCGGATAGACGAGCAGCCCGGGGCCGGTATCGATGATCTCCGGGGCATATCCCCCGGACCCGATTCCCAGCTGCACATACAGCGCGACACTCGGCGACAGCCTGGCGCGGTAGCCCGCGCCACCGAAGGCCTGGTTGTAGAGCGGGCGTCCGCGGTAACCGGCGGCTGCGTTGAAGAACCAGTAGCTGTTCTCGGTCATGAAATGCGAGAACTGCATGTCGACCAGGCCGATGGTGCGCTTGTTCGTCCCTTGCGGATCGATCTGATCGATCGTGTCCAGGCCCAGGCTCAACATGTTTTCGCTGTCCGTAGCCGGGCCACTGTTCGCCGACAGCAAGGCTGGTTGGCCAGCATCCGCGTATCGTCCGACCGGGTATGAAAACGGCGCCTGCAGGTAGACGGCGAGCTGGGTATGGTCGATCGCGGAATCGGTGAATTTGATTCGCGACACATGGGCGCCGAGCGAAAAGTCGCCGAAGTCGTAGCCCAGGCCGGCATAGGCCTTGATGAAGCCGCCGGTGCCAGAAATGATCCGGCTTTGCTGCACGCTTTTCCCGCCGCCACCACCGCCGAGTGAAAGTCCGGCATCGGCGAAAACGTTCCCGAACAGCTTGCGCTGCACATGCGCGGTCGCGTCGAACACCATGAAGCCGCCGTATTCACCCTTGAACAGCGGTGCGTGGCCGCCGATACCCAGATACAGCCAGTCGTTGAACCGGTTCAGCACATGGAAGCCGATCAGGTCGACGGACTTGTTGCCCGCGACCGGGACGATCTGGTAGTCCAGCATCAGCATGGCTTCGGCCTGGGCGGTCTTCGGCGGCGCTGCGGACGCATCCGGTGGGACTCCGGAGCCGGCATACCCCTGTGCCGCGACCCGAACGGTCGACAGCAGCAGAAGGCAGAAAAAGGCGATGCGCCTGGATAGTCGTCTGATCACTCGCGGTTCCCTTCTGCGGTGCTTGCGCGCCAAATCAATCCTGGAGCGAGTTGCCGATCCCGCGATCGCGCCCGGAGGCGTGAACCGATCGGCTGATCTGGCAGTGTGCGCGAATCCGGCCGGATTGTTCGCCGTGGCAAACCCGCTGATGCCCGATAGCAACCGGCGTGCCGGCGGCCGGCTTTCCCGTCAGTCCGACGGTGCCCGGCGTGATCTGCGTCGAAGGCGCGGCGACAATCGACGCATGGCCAAGGAACGATCCGTCTACACCTGCAGCGAATGCGGCGGCACCAGTCCGCGCTGGCTCGGCAAATGCCCGCATTGCGCCGCCTGGAATACGCTGGAGGAAGGCGTGGCCGAGCCCGCCGGCGGCGCGAAACACCGCTATCAGTCGCTGACGCGCAGCCAGCCGGTTGCCACGCTGAGCGAAATCGACGCCGCCGACGTCGCCCGCACGCCGACCGGGCAGGAAGAACTGGATCGGGTGCTGGGCGGCGGTGTTGTTGCCGGTGGGGTGGTGCTGATCGGCGGCGACCCCGGCATCGGCAAGAGCACCTTGTTGCTGCAGGCTGTCGATGCCTTGTCGCAGCAGATGAAGGTCTTGTACGTGACCGGCGAGGAAAGCGTTGCACAGGTGGCGTTGCGGTCGCGGCGGCTCGGCTTGAGCGGCCAGGCGGTTCGCGTGCTGGCCGAGATCAACCTCGAGAAGATCCAGGCGACGATTGCTGCCGAACAGCCGGCCTTCTGCGTGATCGATTCGATCCAGACGCTGTATTCGGAGCAGCTGACCTCGGCGCCCGGTTCGGTGGCGCAGGTGCGCGAATGCGCGGCGCAGCTGACGCGCAGCGCCAAGACCGGTGGAACCACGATGGTGCTGGTCGGGCATGTGACCAAGGACGGCACCCTGGCCGGGCCGCGTGTGCTCGAACATATCGTCGACACGGTATTGTATTTCGAGGGCGACACTCACAGCAGTTTCCGTCTGGTGCGCGCGATCAAGAACCGTTTCGGCGCCGTCAACGAGATCGGCGTGTTCGCGATGACCGAGCGCGGGCTGAAAGGTGTCAGCAACCCGAGCGCGATTTTCCTGTCGACCCATGGCGAGCCGGTCGCGGGGGCCTGTGTGCTGGTCACGCTCGAAGGCACGCGGCCGATGCTGGTCGAGATTCAGGCCTTGGTCGATTCGGGTGGCCCGAGCCCGCGCCGGCTCAGTGTCGGGCTGGATCGTGATCGGCTGGCGATGATGCTGGCGGTATTGCACCGCCACGCCGGGATCGCCTGCATGGACCAGGATGTCTTTGTCAATGCGGTCGGCGGGGTGCGCATCAGCGAGCCGGCAGCCGACCTGGCGGTGATGCTGGCGATCCAGAGTTCGCTGCGCGGCAAGGCGCTGCCGCGCGGCTTTCTGGCATTCGGCGAAGTCGGCCTGGCCGGCGAGGTGCGGCCGGCGCCGCGCGGCCAGGAGCGCCTGAAGGAGGCGGCCAAGCTCGGCTTCAGCGTCGCCATCGTGCCCAAGGCGAATGCGCCGAAAAAAGCGATCGAGGGACTGACCATCCATGCCGTCGATCGCATCGAACAGGCGATCGAACTCGTAAGGGGACTGTGATGCGTTCGGAGCGGTTGATCTGGATCGGTTCGCTGGCAGTGATCGCCGTGGCCTGGCTGCGGTTCGGCTGGCAGGCGGTGCTGCTGCTGGTCAGTGTCGGCGTATTCGTGCTGTTGCTGCAATTCAGCCGGACCCTGCGCCTGTTGCGCGTCGCGGGTCAGGCGCCGGTCGGCCATGTGGCCAGCGCGGTGATGCTGAACGCCCGTCTGCGCACGGGCATGCGATTGCACGCCATCCTGCGCCTGACGCGCAGCCTCGGCCAGGCATTGAAGTTTGCAGACGAAACGGCGAAGGGGCCGGTGGTCGAATCCTTCCGCTGGACCGATGCGGGCGGCGTGAGCGTCGAGGTGGAGCTGGTCGACGGCCGCTGCCAGCGTTGGTCGCTGCATCGACCGCCTGAAGCGGACGGCGCGGTCAACGAAAATACCGGCAGTCCTAGAATCACAGACCCACCAAGTTGAAGAGGCACTCTCATGTCGATGTCCGACCGCGACGGCAAGATCTGGATGGACGGCGAGCTCGTCGAATGGCGCGACGCCAAGATCCACGTACTGAGCCACACGCTGCATTACGGCTGCGGCGCCTTCGAAGGCGTGCGTGCCTACAACACGACGCAGGGCACGGCGATCTTCCGACTGCGTGAACATACCGAGCGTCTGTTCAACAGCGCGAAGATCCTGCGCATGAAGATCCCGTTCAGCCTCGAGCAGGTGATGGACGCGCAGCGCGAGGTGGTTCGGGTCAACCAGCTGGAGAGCTGCTACCTGCGGCCGCTGACCTGGATCGGCAGCGAGCGTCTGGGCGTCAGCCCTAAAGGCAACACCATCCACCTGATGGTCGCGGCCTGGCCCTGGGGCGCCTACCTCGGTGAAGACGGCATGAAGCGCGGCATCCGCGTCAAGACCAGCAGCTACACCCGCCATCACGTCAACATCACGATGACGCAGGCCAAGGCGGTGAGCAACTACACCAACTCGATCCTGGCCAACATGGAGGCGCTCGACGACGGCTACGACGAGGCGCTGCTGCTCGATGCCGCCGGCTTCGTCAGTGAAGGGGCTGGCGAAAACCTGTTCATCGTCAAGAAAGGCGTGGTCTACACCCCTGACCTGTCGGCCGGCGCGCTGAACGGCATCACCCGTGACACCATCCTTGCAATTTGCAACGACCTCGGCCTGAAGCTGGTCGAGAAGCGCATCACGCGCGACGAGGTTTATATCAGCGACGAGGCCTTCTTCACCGGCACCGCGGCCGAGGTGACGCCGATCCGCGAACTCGACCGCATCGAACTGGGCAGCGGCTCGCGCGGGCCGGTCACCGAAAAGATCCAGTCGGCATTCTTCGATATCGTCAACGGCCGCAACCCGAAATACCTCGAGTGGCTGAGCAAGGTCTGAGCGCAGGAGCGAACATGAAAGAACCCGTCGCGGTGATCGAAGTCGGCGCCAAGGATCTGGCCGGACCGGGTGCGATCTTCTGTCCGAACCCGAAGATGACGCTCTGGAGCACCCACCCGCGCGTCTTTCTCGACATCGGCAGCACCGGCGAAACCAAGTGCCCGTATTGCGGCACCGTCTACCGCATCAAGGCGGGCGAGAAACTCTCCGCCCATTGAGGCGCGCAGCGGTGCCGATGCATTGACGCGCAGCCTGCTGATCGCGCCGCAGTGGATCGGCGATGCGGTGATGAGCCAGCCGCTACTGGCGCGGTTGGCAGCGCGCGGCGAACGGCTGAGCGTGGCCGCCCTGCCTTGGGTGGCGCCGGTCTACCGCGCGATGGACGGCGTCGATCAGGTGATCGAACTGCCGTTTGCGCACGGCCGCCTCGACCTCGCGGCGCGGCGTCGGCTGGCCGCCGGATGGCGCGATCGTTTCGACATCGCCTACGTATTGCCGAACTCGTTGAAATCGGCACTGCTGCCGTTTCTGGCGCGCATCCCGCGGCGCATCGGCTATCACGGCGAATCGCGTTGGGGCGTGTTGACCGATCGTTTGCCGAATCCGGTCGGCCGACCGCCGATGGTGGCTTTTTACAGCGCGCTCGCCGGACCGTTATCGATTGACGACGAGGCCGCGCAGCCTCGCCTGTTGTTTCCGCCCCGCAAGCTGGATGCGATCACCGCCGAACACGGCCTCGCGCCTGGCGGCTACTTCGCCTTTGCCCCGGGTGCCGAATACGGGCCGGCCAAATGCTGGCCAGCCGCCCACTATGCCGAGCTGGCGGCCAGCCTGCACCGGCGCCATGGCCTGCCGGTGCTGCTGCTCGGCTCGGCCAAGGAGCGCGATGCCTGCGAGGGCATCGCGGCGGCGGCCGACGCCGTCTCGCCCGGTGCCTGCAAGGTGTTCTGTGGCAGCCTGCAGTTGATCGACGCGATGGCCCTGATTGCCGCAGCACGCGGCGTGGCCAGCAACGACTCGGGGCTGATGCACGTCGCGGCGGCGTTTGGCGTACCGCAGGTGGCGATGTTCGGGTCGACCAGCCCGGAACATACGCCGCCGTTGAATCGCCGGGCGGCGGTCTTGTGGATGAAGCGGGAACTGGCGCTCGAATGCGCGCCGTGTTTCGATCGGGTCTGCCGCTTCGGCCACACCCGCTGCCTCACCGAATTGCCGCCGCGGCGTGCCGAGCAGGCGCTTGAGGCGATGCTGGACCGGCCCGGCTCGTGACGCTCAGGTGCCGAACTTGCCCGAATAAAGCACCGGCCCGGTTGGCGCGCCGGTGGGTGATCCGCCCGGCGGCTCGAGGCTGACGGCCAGGCCAGTGGCGCCGTCGAGCCGCTTGTCGCGCCGGACCACGGTGGCGGCATCGGATGCGATCAATCCGAGCGAGATCGGGGCACCGCTGGCCGGCAGCGCCCACAGCTCCAGGGCCCGGTCGGCTTGCA
>JANNNE010000331.1:0-3193 GCA_031398385.1 Ideonella sp. | reverse complement strand
CCGCTGATCGGCTCCGCGTCGACCTGGGTCACGCTGACGATCGCGGGCCTGGCGATGGGCATGATCATCTTCATCATCGCGTCGGGCCTGACCTTGATCTTCGGGCTGATGGATGTGCTTAATTTCGGCCACGGCGTATTCATCGCGCTCGGCGCCTATGTGGCCACCAGCGTGCTGGCCGGCATGGCCGACTGGACTGGCAGCGCGTCGCCATTGCTCAACCTCGGTGCCGTCTTCATCGCGATGCTGGCCGCAATGGCGGTGGCGGCTGCCATCGGCTTCGCGTTCGAGCGCGTGATCGTGCGTCCGGTCTACGGCCAGCACCTGAAGCAGATCCTGATCACGATGGGCGGGATGATCGTCGGCGAAGAGCTGATCAAGCTGATCTGGGGCCCGCAGATGATTCCGCTGCCGCTGCCCGAATTTCTGCGCGGTGCGCTGTTGATCGACATCGGCAGTGCCGGCGCGGCGGTCGAGCGTTATCGGATCTTCGCGGTGTTGATCGGCGCGGTGGTGCTGGCCAAGCTGCTGTTCGCGCTGAACCGCACCAAGCTCGGCCTGCTGATCCGCGCCGGGGTGCAGGACCGCGAGATGGTCGAGAGCCTGGGCTATCCGATCAGGCGGCTGTTCATCGGAGTCTTCGTTGTCGGCTCGGCGCTGGCCGGGCTCGGTGGGGTGATGTGGGGGCTGTATCAACAGTCGGTCACCCCGCAGATCGGTGCCCAGGTCAATGTGCTGATCTTCATCGTCATCATCATCGGCGGCCTCGGCTCCACGCTGGGGTGCTTCGTCGGCGCGCTGCTGGTCGGCCTGATGGCGAACTACACCGGCTTCCTGGCGCCGAAGGTCGCGATGTTCTCGAACATCGGGCTGATGGTCGCGATCCTGCTCTGGCGGCCGCAGGGTCTGTATCCGGTGACCAATCGATGATCAGACAACTGCTCTCGCACGATCTGCCGCGCAGCCGCTGGCTGGCGGCGGCGCTGCTGCTGATCCTGTTCGGACTCGCGTTCGCGCCCTTCCTGTTTCCCGGCAGCAAGGCGCTCGGTGTCGCAGCCAAGGTGCTGGTTTTCATCCTGCTGGTCGCCAGCTACGACCTGCTTCTCGGCTATACCGGCATCGTCAGTTTTGCCCACACGATGTTCTTCGGCATCGGCGCCTACGGTGTCGCGATCGCCGCCACCCGGCTCGGCGAAGGCTGGGCGTCGGTGGCAGTCGGGCTCACGCTGGCGCTGCTGTTGTCGTTTGCGCTGGCACTGGTAATCGGCTTGTTCAGCCTGCGCGTCAAGGCCATCTTCTACGCGATGATCACCTTGGCGGTGGCATCGGCGTTCCAGTCGCTGGCCTCGCAGCTGAGCACGGTCACCGGCGGCGAGGACGGGCTGAGTTTTCGCGCGCCCGAGTGGCTCAGCCCGTCGTTCGAGCCGTTCGACGAAGCGTTTCTTGGCGTCGACATCGACGGCAAGTTGTTCAGCTACTACCTGCTGTTCGTGGTCGTGCTGGTGCTGTTCCTGCTGCTGCTGCGCATCGTCAACTCGCCGTTCGGCCGGGTGCTGCAGGCGATCCGCGAGAACGATTTCCGGGCCGAGGCGATCGGTTATCGGGTAGTCGTGTTCCGCACCCTGTCGAATGTGCTGGCGGCGCTGTTCGCTACCGTAGCCGGTGCGCTGCTGGCCTTGTGGCTGCGCTACACCGGTCCGGATACGACGCTGAGTTTCGAGATCATGCTCGACATCCTGCTGATCGTCGTGATCGGCGGCATGGGCAGCCTTTACGGCGCGGTGATCGGCAGCGTGTTGTTCGTGCTGGCTCAGAATTATCTGCAGGCCTTGCTGCGGCTGGGAGCCGGCAGTTTCAGCGACGTGCCGCTGCTTGCGCAACTGGTTTCGCCGGATCGCTGGCTGCTGTGGCTCGGCCTGCTGTTCGTGTTGTCGGTCTATCACTTTCCCGCCGGCGTGGTGGGGCGTCTCAGGGTTTCCCGGCCATCGCGCTGACCTCTGTGCCGCCCCTTTTTTCCACGCCAGCTTCTTCCCTGCCAGTCAACGATAGACAAATGGAGATGACGATGAAGAATGTCCCGATCCACGGATTTGCCCTGGTCTCGATCGCCGCGGCCGCTCTTGCCGCCTGTGGCGGCGGTGACGATGCCAGCCAGCCGTTCAATACCAGACCGACCTTTGTCGGCACCGTCAATGCCAAGACCTACGACGGCAACGCCGATGACCTGCTGACCGCCGGCCTCGGCAAGACGGGCCTCGCCTCGGCCACCCCGCCGGCATTCGCCAACCCGACCGCGCCGACGGCCGCCGAACTGCGCCGGTTTGCGATCTACAACAACTACCGGGCGATCGTCGACATGACGGCCGATGGCGGCTACGGCCGCTTGTTCGGGCCCAACGTCGACGCCACAGGCAATGCCACCACCTCCGAAGGCAAGGTCGCCGGCACCGAATACATCACCTATGCCGACGATGGCAGCGGCAAGCAGAATGTCACGCTGATGGTGCAGGTACCCTCGACCTTCAGCACCGCCAACCCCTGCATCATCACCGCCACCTCATCCGGATCGCGCGGGGTCTACGGGGCGATCTCGACTGGCGAGTGGGGTCTGCGCAAGGGCTGCGCGGTGGCCTATTCCGACAAGGGCACCGGTGCGTCGACGCACGATCTGCAAAACGATACCGTGCCACTGATCGACGGCACCCGCGCCACCTCGACCGCTGCCGCCAAGGCTGCGCATTTCCGTGCCGACCTGAGCGCGACAGAACTGGCCGCATTCAACGCTGCGACGCCGAATCGTTTCGCCTTCAAGCATGCGCACTCGCAGCAGAACCCTGAAAAGGACTGGGGTAACCATACCTTGCAGGCGGTCGAGTTCGCATTCTTCGTGCTCAACGAGCAGTTGGCCGGCACCGACACGAGCGGCGCCAGGCTGCAGCAGTTCAAACCGTCGAATACGCTGGTGATCGCATCCAGCCTGTCGAACGGCGGCGGTGCCGCGGTGGCGGCGGCCGAGCTCGATACCAAGGGCCTGATCGACGGGGTTGCGGTCTCCGAGCCGAACGTCAACCTGCCGGCCAATGCGGCCATCACGGTCAAGCGCGGCAGCAACACGCTGCTGGTGACCGGCAAGACGCTGTACGACTACACGACGGTTGCGAACCTCTACCAGGCGTGTGCGGCGCTGGCACCC
>JANNNE010000296.1:0-2460 GCA_031398385.1 Ideonella sp. | reverse complement strand
CCGTTGCCGCCGACCAGCGTGATGTTCTTGCCCATCAACTCGAACAGCGGCTTGACCTTGGCAAACACCGCCTCGTCGCCACCGACCATGATCGACAGCGTGCCGTTCTTGGCACCGACTTCGCCGCCCGAGACCGGCGCGTCCAGGTAGTCGCAGCCGAGTGCGTTGACTTTCTTTGCATAGACCTTGGTCTCGATCGGCGAGATGCTGCTCATGTCGACAACGGTCTTGCCTTTGGTGATGCCGGCAGCCACACCGTTCTCGCTGAACAGCACGTCACCCACATGCGGCGTGTCGGGCACCATGACGAAGATGATGTCAGCTTGCTGCGCGACTTCCTTGCCGCTTGCGCAGGCTTTGGCACCGGCCTTCACGATGTCGTCGGGTACCGAGGGAATCGAGTGCACGAACAGCTGGTGCCCGGCCTTCAGCAGATGGCCAGCCATCGGCGTACCCATGATGCCCAGGCCGATGAAGCCGAGCTTGAGTGATTGCGTTGTCATGTTGGAGTCCTTGGAGTTGTCTGAGGATGTCAGTGCGCCAGCCGCTGGCGCCAATCCAGTCCGGCTTCGGTGGTCGTCGCGGGTTTGTATTCGCAGCCGATCCAGCCCTGGTAGCAGTCCACCAATCAATCGAGCATCGAGACGGCGGTCGGCACATCGGCCTTGCCGCTGGCCAGCTCTTCGAACTCGACCACGTTGTCGATTTCGGTACCCATCGCAATGTTGGTCACCCGCTCGAGGATGATCTCGATCACCACCGGCACCTTGAACTCGGCCATCCAGGCCTCTGCCTGCTTGATCGCCGGTGCGATTTCTTCCTGCTTGTGGACGCGGATGCCCTTGCAACCCAGGCCTTCGACAACTTTCATGTGATCGACGCCATAACCCTGGGCGGTGACATCTTCCGGCTTGGAGTTGATATTCTCGAAACCGAGCTGCACGCAGTAGTCCATGCTGAAGCCGCGCTGGCTCTGACGGATCAGGCCGAGGTAGCTGTTGTTGACCACCACATGGATATAGGGCAGCTTGAACTGCGCACCGACGGCCAGCTCTTCGATCATGAACTGGAAGTCGTAGTCGCCCGACAACGCGACGATCTTGCGGCTTGGGTCGGCGACTCGAACTCCAAGCGCGGCAGGAATGGTCCAGCCCAGCGGGCCGGCCTGGCCGCAATTGATCCAGTGGCGCGGGTGATAGACATGCAGGAACTGCGCGCCGGCGATCTGGCTCAGGCCGATCGTCGAGACATAAGTCGTGTCGTGGCCGAAGGCATTGTTCATGCACTGGTAGACCCGTTGCGGCTTCATCGGAACGGTGTCGAAGTTGGTCTTGCGCAGATATTCGATAGAAGACTTGCGTCCCTGGCATTCATTGGCCCAGGTCGTCCAATCGCGCAACTTGCCGGCAGCCCGCCACTCTGCGGCCACATCGACAAACAACTGCAGCGCGACCTTCGCGTCGGAGACGATGCCGTAGTCGGGGGCAAAGACGCGGCCGATCTGGGTCGGCTCGATGTCGACATGGATGAACGTGCGGCCTTTGCAATAGACCTCGGGTGAGCCGGTATGGCGGTTCGCCCAGCGGTTGCCGATGCCGAGCACAAAGTCGCTGGCCAGCATGGTCGCGTTGCCGTAGCGGTGGCTGGTCTGCAAGCCGCACATGCCGGCCATCAGCGGGTGATCGTCGGGAATGACGCCCCAGCCCATCAGCGTCGGGATCACCGGGATGCCTGTCAGTTCGGCGAACTCGACCAGCAGGTCGGACGCATCGGCGTTGAAGATGCCGCCGCCGGCAACGATCAACGGCCGCTCGGACTGGTTCAGCATCTCGAGCGCCTTCTCGATCTGCCTGCGGCTGGCGCTGGGCTTGAATACCGCCATCGGCTCATAGGTGTCGATGTCGAACTCGATCTCGGTCATCATCACGTCGAACGGCAGATCGATCAGCACCGGACCCGGTCGGCCTGACCGCATCAGGTGGAAGGCCTGCTGAAATACACGCGGCACTTGCGCGGGCTCGAGAACGGTGGTCGCCCACTTGGTCACCGGCTTGGCGATCGAGGCGATATCAACTGCCTGGAAATCTTCCTTGTGCATCCGGGCGCGTGGTGCCTGACCGGTGATGCACAGGATCGGGATCGAGTCGGCCTGAGCCGAATACAGCCCGGTGATCATGTCGGTGCCAGCCGGGCCTGAGGTGCCGATGCACACACCGATGTTGCCAGCCTTGGCACGGGTGTATCCCTCGGCCATGTGGGAAGCACCCTCGACATGGCGTGCCAATACATGGGCGATCGTCTGCCGCTCGCGCAACTGGGCGTAGAGCGGATTGATTGCAGCGCCCGGTACACCGAAGGACTGCGTGACGCCTTCCTTCTCCATGACCAATACCGCGGCCATTGCGGCCTTCATCTTTGCCATTGGGAGACTCCTGATTTCGATTCAAAGGGGATCGACTT
>JANNNE010000151.1:0-4402 GCA_031398385.1 Ideonella sp. | reverse complement strand
CTGGGTGACCGTAAGTAAAGGAGGAGGGCCGGATCAACCAGACCCGAGGCACTCAGGCCCAGAACCGGCCCGGGGGACATGGAGGTCGCCCAGTACCTCGCCGCCCCGAGCCCGCTCCGACGACCGAGCGCATGCCGATCGGCCGTGTCCCGACAGAGTGCGTCCCCACCGAATGTCCGCGTCTCGAGCTGACAACCGACTCCAATGAACACCAGCATTCCCGCAGCGCACCAGGGCCAGCGCGCCGCATTCAGGCGCATCACCTTGGCCTTGGTGGCCGGCTTCGGGCTGGCTGTCTGGGCCTTTCCGGTGATCTGGGGATTGATGACCTCGTTCAAGACCGAACGTGACGTGTTGGCCTACCCGCCGAAGTTCATCTTCGAACCGACGCTGGACAACTATCGCGAGGTGATCTTCGGCGCGTCGTCGATCGTGCCCAACCTGTGGTCGAGCTTCATCGTCTCGAGCGCGGCCACCGCGCTGACCATGTGTTTTGCGGTGCCGGCAGCGTACGCGCTGGCGCGCCTGCGCTATCCAGGCAAGCGGGCCTCGGGTTTCTATGTGCTGGCCACGCAGATGCTGCCGCCAGTCGGGCTGATCATTCCGTATTACCTGGTGCTGCAGAAAGTCGGCGGGCTCGACACCTACAGCGGCCTGACGCTGATCTACCTGACGTTCTCGCTGCCATTCGCAGTCTGGCTGATGGTGTCGTATTTCGAAGACGTGCCGCTCGAAATGGAGGAAGCCGCGCTGCTCGACCGTGCCGGACGCGTGCGCACGCTGTGGTACGTGATCCTGCCGCAGGTGCGTGGCGGCATCGCAGTGACGACGATCTTCGTGTTCCTGAACGCCTGGAACGAGTTTCTGTTCGCCGTCGTGCTGGGCGGCAACCGGGTCAGGCCGGTCACGGTGGCGATGTTCAATTTCATATCGGTCGAGCAGACGCAGTGGGCGCGACTGGCGGCCGCAGCCATGCTCGCGATGGCGCCGGTGATCGTCATCGGCATCTTCGCGCAACGACACATCGTGAAAGGATTGACCGTGGGTGCAGTCAAGGGTGGGGGGCAACGTTGAGCGGCGGCGCCACGGGCAGTGTTCGGCTGGAAGGCGTCATCAAGCGCCACGGCACGACCACGGTGTTGCACGGTGTCGATCTGCAGATCGAGCCGGGCGAGTTCTTCGTGCTGCTCGGCCCGTCCGGCTCGGGCAAGACCACGACGCTGCGCATCCTGGCCGGGCTGGAGAGCGTCAGCGGCGGCCGCGTGCTGATGGATGGCGCCGACGTCACGACGAAGGAGCCCGGCGAGCGCGACGTCGCGATGGTGTTCCAGAGCTATGCGCTGTATCCGCACATGACGGTGGCGCAGAACATCGGTTTCCCGTTGAAGATGGTGGGCACGTCTGCGGCCGAGATCGAGCAGTCGGTCGCCGCGGCGGCCGCCAAGGTCGGGATCGGCCACCTGCTGGCGCGCACGCCGGGGCAGTTGTCGGGCGGCCAGCAACAGCGCTGCGCTTTGGCGCGCGCCATCGTCCGGCAACCGAAGCTGTTCCTGCTCGATGAGCCGCTGTCCAACCTGGATGCCAAGCTGCGCCTGGAAACCCGCATCGAGCTGCACCGGCTGCAGCGCTCGCTCGGCGCAACCACGGTCTATGTCACGCATGATCAGGAAGAGGCGATGACGTTGGCCGACCGGATCGCGGTCTTCGTCGAAGGCCGCATCGTGCAGATCGGTACACCGCGCGAAATCTACGCCACGCCGCTGACGATCGCGGTGGCCGGCTTCATCGGCACACCGCCGATGAATTTGCTGCCCGGCGTTCTGAACCACTCGGCAGTGACCGTCGGCGGCGTGGCGCTGCCGGTCGCCAGGCCGCATGACGGCAGTGCCACGGCGGCGCGTGACGTGATGCTGGGCATCCGCCCCGGCGATCTGCAGATCGCCGACGACGGACTGCCTGCGGTGGTCGAACGCGTCGAAGACCTCGGCGACAGCCGCATTGTCAGCTTCACGGCCGCCGGCCAATTGCTGAAACTGAAAAGCGACCGCGTTCCCATGCTTGCCGAAGGCCAGGCCGTCCGCCTGGGATTCGCGCCGGCCGCCGCACACCTGTTCGATCCGGCCAGCGGCTTGCGCCTGTGAGCGCCAACGAAAGACCTGATGACATGAACACCACCCGCAAACCGAATATCGTCCTGATCCTCAACGACGACATGGGCTACTCCGACATCGGCTGCTACGGCGGCGAAGTCGAGACCCCGGCCCTCGACCGGCTGGCTGCGAACGGCCTGCGCTTCAGCCAGTTCTACAACACCGCGCGCTGCAGCCCGTCGCGGGCGTCGCTGCTGACCGGCCTGCACCCGCACCAGACCGGTGTCGGCATCCTGACCTACGACTCGGGGCCCGAAGGTTATGCCGGCAACCTGAATCACCAATGCGTGACGATTCCACAAGCCCTCAAGCGCAACGGCTACATGACCTACATGAGCGGCAAGTGGCATGTCGCGTCGAGCCTGACCGAACCCACCGACACCTGGCCGCTGCAGCGCGGCTTCGACGCGTTCTACGGCACCATCATCGGCGCCGGCAGCTTCTACGATCCAAACACGCTGACGCGTGGCAACGACAACATCGAACACGAGGCGCATGCCGACGGTTTCTTCTACACCGATGCGATCAGTGACCAGGCGGCGGCCTATATCGACCAGCACGCCCGCGAGTGTCCCGATCAGCCGTTCTTCACCTACGTCGCCTACACCGCGCCGCATTGGCCGCTGCATGCACACGACGCGGACATCGCCAGATACAAGGGCCGCTTCGACCAGGGCTGGGATGCGCTGCGCGAACAGCGGCTGGAGAAGCTGGTGGCGTCGGGCATCCTCAAGGATCACTGGAAACTGAGCGAACGCGATCCTACACAACCGCCGTGGACCGCAGAGGAACTCGATCAGCAACACCGCGCCTGGCTGCTGCGCTGCATGGAGGTGTATGCGGCGCAGATCGACCGCATGGACCAGGGCATCGCGCGCATCATCGAGACGCTCGAACGCACCGGTCAGCTCGATGACACCGTGATCATCTTCCTGGCCGATAACGGCGCCTGCGCGGAAGACATCCCGGAAGGCGTGCCGATCGACGAACTGGTCGACAAGCTGATGATTGCGCGCGCCACCACACGCAGCGGCGAACCGGTTCATTTCGGCAACGACATCAACCGCATGCCCGGCCCGGAGAATACCTACCAGAGCTACGGCACGGCATGGGCCAACCTGTCGAATACGCCGTTCCGGCTGTACAAGCACTGGATCCACGAAGGCGGCATCTCGACCCCGTTCATCGTCCACTGGCCGAGCGGCATCAGCGACCGCGGCGGCATCCGCCATGCACCAGGCTATCTGCCCGACATCATGGCCACCATTCTCGACCTGACCGGAACACCCTACCCCAGCGACTGGGACGGCAAGCCGATCGCGCCACTCGAAGGCCGCTCGCTGGTGCCCGTGTTCGGCGGTGATGCCTTCGAACGCGGTCCGATGTTCTGGGAACATGAAGGCAATGCCGCCGTTCGAATCGGCCAGTGGAAACTCGTCAAGCGTTACCCGCGCGCCTGGGAGCTGTACGACCTGGACGCCGACCGCACCGAATTGCATGACCTCGCCGCACAGCATCCGCAACGCGTTGTCGAGATGGCCGCGCAATACGACGACTGGGCGGCGCGCTGCGGCGTGATCCCGCGCGAGCAGATCGTCGCGTTGATGAGCAGCCAGGGCGTGACCCGTGCGTTCTGGGAGAAAGACGAGTAGGCGGCACTTCACGATGGGCCGAACGTCCTGCTGCACGCCCACCACAAGCGGTGGCGACCACCAGTCTGCTCGGGCCGGCTTGGCCGACCGGGCGCCGTTCGAACGCCACGGCAATGGTCATGTCGACGCAACGATCGACTGGTGCCAGATCCCGGCGGGCCGCTTCACGATGGGAACCGATGGTGACGAGGCGGTGGCCGGCGACGGCGAAGGCCCGGCCCGAGCGGTGGCACTCGATTCATTCACGATCGCCGCCAGCACTGTCACGAATGCCCAGTTCGCAGCCTTTGTGCGTGCAAGCGGCTACATCACCGACGCCGAGCGTGTCGGCAGCTCCTATGTCTTTGTCCTGCAGCTCGACGACGAACAGCGCGCCGCTACGCGAGCGTCTGCCGTGGTCGGCCTGCCGTGGTGGCGGCGTGTCGATCACGCCTGCTGGCAACGACCCGAAGGCTCCGGTTCGCAGATTCGAACACGGCCCGATCTCCCGGTCGTGCATGTCTCCTGGAACGACGCACAGGCCTGGTGTGCGTGGGCAGGCACCCGTCTGCCGAGCGAAGCGCAATGGGAGCGCGCAGCGCGTGGCGGCCTCGACGGCTG
>JANNNE010000066.1:0-4474 GCA_031398385.1 Ideonella sp. | reverse complement strand
AAGTGCTCGGCCTGGAATACTACGACCGCCTGGGAGTGCCCAAATTCTCCTGACCTCAACTACTCGAACCGCCCGGTGCGGACCCGCATGCCGGGTGGTGTGGGAGGGGTCCGCTCGCAACGAGCGGCCCCTATCCCGATTTACCTACGCCATCCGGCCACCCGCCGCCCCCGACCGGGCCACACCGGTTCGTTCAACGAAGGACGAACGCCTCAGTGGTGCTGGAGCGACGGGGTGAACAGGCCTGTTCTGCGGAAGTAAAGGAGGAGACGACGCCCCCAGGGCGGCGGCGGGGGACATGAAGCAGAACAGGCCTGTTCACCACGTCGCTCCTGCTCCGTCCCTGCACGCGGCAGTTGCTCGTTAGAAACCGAACCGGTCAAACACAGGCGCGAATCGCTGCACGGTCAGACCGACCGACGCTGAAGGCGCGCCCCAGAATACACACGACACCACCCCCCTCAATCATCGTCACGCACCTTGTTATCGGCCACCAGCTGCGCCTGCAACGACGGTGGCACGGCTTCGTAGTGCGACAGGGCGATCGTGTAGCGCCCCTGTCCGCTCGTCATCGCATTCAGCCGCGACTGGTAGCCCGTCAACTCGGAGACCGGAACCTGGCCGCGGACCAGGACGTTGCCGCTGGCTTCGGTATCGGTTCCGGTGACGATGCCGCGTTTGGCCGACAGGTCGCCGGTGATGTCGCCCATGGTTTCAGACGGGGCATCGATCTCGATCTGCACGATCGGTTCGAGGACGATCGGGTTGGCTTCGCGAATCGCCGCCATGAAGGCCTTGCGACCGGCGATCATGAAGGCGATTTCCTTGCTGTCAACGCTGTGGTGTTTGCCGTCGTAGACGATCACGCGTACATCGGCCACCGGATAACCGGCGATCACGCCGTGCTCGAGCACTTCTCGCACGCCTTTTTCGACTGCCGGAATGAACTGCCCGGGAATCGTGCCGCCCTTGACCTGGTCGACGAACTCGAAGCCGGCGCCACGCGCCAGCGGCTCGATGCGCAGGTAGACCTCGCCGAATTGCCCGGCCCCGCCACTTTGCTTCTTGTGCCGGAAATGGCCTTCGGCCGGCGTCGTGACGGTTTCGCGAAATGCGATCTTCGGCGGCCGGGTATTGACCTCGAAATGGTAGACATCGCGCAGCCGATCGAGCAGCACGCGAAGGTGCACCTCGCCGAGGCCGTACACCACGGTCTCGTTGGTCGCCGCGACATGTTCGACCTTGAGGCACGGATCCTCGTCGACCAGCTTGCCGAGGATGTCCCACATGCGCTGTTCGTCGCCGTGGCGCTTCGGCTCGATGGCCAGACCATGCACCGGCTTCGGAAAATCAAGCTGCTTCAGATGGATGTGGTCGTCTTCGGCGGCATCGTGCAACACCGCGTCGAACTGGATTTCGTCGACCTTTGCAACGGCGACGATGTCGCCGGGTATCGCCCGCGAGACCTCGACATGGTCCTTGCCCTGCAGCATGAACAAATGACCGACCTTGAACGGCTTGCGGGCATCGCCAACATACAGCTGGCTGTCGCGCAGCACGGTTCCCTGGTGCACCCGGAAGATGCCCATCTTGCCGATGAACGGGTCGACCGTCACCTTGAATACATGCGCCAGCACGTGCAACGCCGGATCGGGCTGCGCATGCATCGGCTCGGCATCAGGCCCCTCGCCGTTCAGAAAATCAGGCGGATTGGCTTCGGTCGGATCGGGCAACAGCTTGACGATGACATCGAGCAGTTCGGCCACGCCGGCACCGGTTCGCGCAGAGACGAAGCAGACTGGAATCAGGTGCCCTTCGCGCAGCGCCTGCTCAAGCGGTGCATGCAGCTCGGACGCGTCGATGTCGCCGTCGTTCAGGTATCGGTCGACGAACTCGGCATCGACCTCGACCACCTGTTCGACCAGCGCCCGGTGCGCCGCTTCGACCGATCCGAAATCGCTGTCGCCGGTTCGGTTGAAGAAGCAGTCGACCACCTGGCTGCCGCCATTGGCAGGCAGGTTCAGCGGCAGGCAGACCTTGCCGAAGGTGCTCTGGATCTGGGCCAGCAGCGCTTCGAGATCGACACCCTGCGCATCGATCTTGTTGACGATGATCAGCCGGTCGAGCTGCCTCGATTCGGCGTAGGCCATCATCCGCAGCGCCATCGGCTCGATGCCGTTGCTCGCATTGATGACGATGGCCGCGGTCTCGACCGCCTCCAGCGGCGGCATGCTCTGGCCCAGAAAATCCGGACCACCGGGGGTGTCGATGAAGTGGATTCGCACCCCCGCGTGCACCATGTGCATCACCGAGGCATTCAGCGAATGCTGCATCCGCTTCTCCAGCGGATCATGGTCGCTGACGGTGGCGCCCCGCTCCAGGCTGCCCTGGGCACCAATGGCACCGGCCTGGAACAACAAGGCCTCGGCCAGACTGGTTTTTCCGCTCGCCGCCGCTCCGACCAGCGCAAGCGTTCTTACCGCGTCAATATCGGCCGCGAGGCCGTTCGATCGGCTTGACATGGACAGTCTCCTTCACTGCTCGGCGCACGAAAGAGGGGCAAGAGAGCCGTGGCGGCACCCCGGGTGCGACGTCTGCCCAGCGTACGGGATTGCGGCATCCAGTACAAGCTGAGAAAACCAGCGGGCCGCGGCGGGTCCGCCGGGAAACCGGTTTCGGCTCAAGCGCGCAACAAAAATCCCGCTCAGAAGATTGCCGCGCCAGCCATCAGCGCGATGATCAGCAGGATGACGAAGCCGGCGATGAAGATGAAGAACAGGATCTTGGCGATGCCCGCAGTTGCCGCGGATACGCCGGAGAAGCCGAAAAATCCGGCAATCACCGATACGACCAGAAAAATGATGGCCCAGGTCAGCATGAAGGTTCGCTTTTCTTGTCAGTTTGATCAGGTGTGCGTCCGCTCACAGCGCAAGCAGGCGGTGGCACGATCCGTCACGGGCCAGTATCGAACCCCATGCTCGAGGTGACTGTCGTCGGCGATCGATCATCGGCGTAGGAGATCGGCTCGCAAGGCACAGGCTGTCGGATCCTCGAAGGCCGCCCGGGCCGCCCAGGCTCGCATGCCCGCATGCCGCCGATAATGCCGCGTTAGAAATGCACGCCGCGTCCGACCGATTCAAGGTCGACCGGCGCTTCCGGTGTGATTGCCAATCAACACCCTGCCCCGTCCTGCATCAGCCACATGTCGTCCCTGTCCCCACGCGCAATCGCGATCCGCAGCCTGTTCTCGAAGCTGCTGGTCGCGCTGCTGATCGGTGGCGCCAGCGTCAGCGGTGCGCAGACGGGAAGCAGCCCGACTCAGGCCGGCCCAAGCTTTTCGAACTCGAACCCGACCTCGGGCGCCGGCCAGATCGGCGCGCTGCGCGGGCTGCTCGGCGGCGCCAACACACAGCAGGAACTGCTGCCCCCCGACGAAGCCTTCGGCATCGAGGTGCGCGCGGTCGATGCGCAGACGCTGATCGCGCGCTTCAGCCCGGCCCGGGACTACTACCTCTATCGGGATCGGATCAGCTTCGTGATCCAGCAACCGCCCGGGGTCTCGATTGCGAACCTGGCGCTGCCCAAGGGCGAGCCGAAGGACGACCCGACTTTCGGCAAGGTCGAGGTCTACCACCAGCCGTTCGAGGCGCGGATCACACTGGCCGGCGGGCAGCCGTCGATCACCGAGGTCTCGCTGGCGGCCAGCTTCCAGGGTTGCAATGATCCGATCGGCGTCTGCTACCCGCCGATCGAGAAAATCCTGACCGTTGCATTCCCGCTCGCCGGTGCAGCGCCTGCGGCAGCGCCTGCAGAAGCCGGCCGGTCGCTCGCCGCCACTGTATCGCCGTCCGGGTCGGCTGCCACCGACAGCCTCGACGAGAACAGCCGGATCGGCGCACTGTTCGCCGGCACCAGCCGATGGGCGCTGGTGGCGGCCTTCTTTGGCTTCGGCGTGCTGCTGGCTTTTACGCCCTGCATGTTGCCGATGATTCCGATCCTGTCGGGCATCATCGTCGGCCACGGCGCGACGATGTCGCGACGGCACGCGCTCGGCCTTTCGGCGATCTATGTGTTGGCGATGGCGATCACCTATTCGCTGGCGGGAATCGCTGCCGGGCTGGCCGGCACCATGCTCTCGGCGTGGCTGCAGAACCCGTGGGCGCTCGGCCTGTTTGCCGCCATTTTCGTGCTGCTGGCGCTGTCGATGTTCGGGCTTTACGAGCTGCAACTGCCGGGGTTCCTGCGCAATCCCCTCTCCACGGTGCATCACCGGCTGGAGGGCGGCAAGCTCGCCACCGTGGCCGGCATGGGGGTGCTCTCCGCGATCATCGTCAGCCCCTGCGTCGCCGCGCCGCTCGCCGGGGCGCTGCTCTACATCAGCCAGACACGCGACGTGGCGCTCGGCGGCTCGGCGCTGTTCGCGATGGCGTTGGGCATGGGCATTCCGCTGCTGGTCATCGGCGTCTCCGAGGGG
>JANNNE010000037.1:0-1622 GCA_031398385.1 Ideonella sp. | reverse complement strand
TCATGATCGGGGCCGACCAACACCGCACCGAACGGATGATGGCCGAGCGCCAATGCACGCCGCGCCACCTCGTTCGAGCGCTGCAGGTGGCGCCGCATCTGATCCGGGCTGGGCGGTGGCGGACGATCGGGCGGTGTCGTGGAGTCGGTCATTTCTCGGTCCTCGTTCAGCAGGCGTGATTGTCCAACGGGTCATTTACCGGCAGCCGAGCCAGGCCTGCGCGCCAGCCGCTTCAAAGTCCGGCCACACAAGCGCGCTAAGCTTGGCACCATGCTGCCTTTCAGCCGTCCCGGTGGTATCACCATCCTGTTCGCCGCAATCACGCTGCTCGCGGGCTGCGCAGTCGAGCAGCAAGTCCTGCGCCCGCAGCCGTCTCCGAACGAGGTGCGCGCCCAGATCGTGGCAATGATCCCACCCAATATCCCCGACCGCGCGGGCTGGGCGGTCGACATCTATGCGGCGTTCGCGGTGCTGCGTATCGAGCCGACACCCGGCAATCTGTGTTCGGTGCTCGCGGTCGTCGAACAGGAATCGACCTATCGTGCCGATCCCGCGGTGCCCGGGCTCAGCAAGATTGCCTGGGCCGAGATCGATCGCAAGGCAGAACGCGCCGGCATCCCGAAACTGCTGGTCCACGGTGCCCTGCAGCTGACCTCGTCCAACGGCAAACGCTACAGCGAACGCATCGACGCCGCTCGGACCGAGAAACAGCTCAGCGACCTGTTCCAGGATTTCATCGGCATGGTGCCCCTGGGCAGCCGCCTGTTCGGCGGCTACAACCCGGTGCGAACCGGCGGGCCGATGCAGGTCGGCATCGCATTCTCGGAACGCCACGCCAAGGACAAGCCTTATCCCTATCCGATCGGCGACAGCATCCGCGACGAAGTGTTCACGCGACGCGGCGGCATGTATTTCGGAATTGCCCACCTGCTCGACTACCCGGCCCGCTACGACCAGCCGATCTACCGCTACGCGGATTTCAATGCCGGCCACTATGCCAGCCGCAACGCCGCGTTTCAGCAGGCGGTGAGCGCCGCATCGGGCATTCCACTGGAGCTCGACGGCGACCTGGTGCGCGAAGGCAGCGACGCCGACAAGCCCGGCCACACCGAGCTGGCGGTGCGTTCACTGGCGACACGGATCGGCATCGGCGAGCGGGCGATCCGGCGTGCGTTGGAAACCGGCAACCAGGCCGATTTCGACGAATCCGAACTCTATCGCCGCGTATTCGAACTCGCCGAACAACTCGAACGGCGTGTGTTGCCACGCGCGGTGATTCCGCGCATCAAGCTCAGCAGTCCGAAGATCACGCGCCAGCTGACCACCGAGTGGTTCGCCCAGCGGGTCGACGAGCGGCAGCGGCGTTGCCTGGCGCGCGATGGTTAATCGATGCTGCGAGATACCGGCTCGGCGGCAAGCCAGACGATGAATCGACTGCCGCCGGTGGCAACCGATTGGAGGCACTTGCCTACCATTTGCCGGGCAGGCTTTTCAGCAACACGATCCGGTGCCCGGTGTCGACACGCACATAGCCGCCGCTCAGCAGGTCCTTCATCAGGCGGCTGATCATCTCGCGCGAGCAGCCGACCCGTTTTGCGATGTCGCCATGGGTCAGGCGCTCA
>JANNNE010000356.1:0-2702 GCA_031398385.1 Ideonella sp. | reverse complement strand
CTGGATGTCGACTGGCTGGACGCGCCGGGGGGCAAGGTCAATACGGCGGCCATCATGCGTGCACTCGAGACCGCCGCACTCGACGCCGCACGAACTGGCGCCGGCACCGTATTCCAAAGCCGTGGCGACGTCGATTCGGTGGTCGGCAATCAGCGCCTGCTGGCGATCTATCGCGCTCCTTATCTGGCGCACGCGGCGCTCGAACCTGTGAATGCCACGGCCAGGGTCATCGACGGGAGGGTCGAGGTCTGGGCACCGACCCAGGTTCCGGGGCTGGCGCGTTCGCTCGCCGCGCGGGTGGCCGGGGTCGACGAAGCGGCGGTTGATCTGACGGTCAGCTACCTGGGCGGCGGCTTCGGGCGCCGGCTCGAGACCGAGGTCGTCGGGCAGGTGGTGCGGGTCGCGATGGAGTGTGACGGCACGGCGGTGCAGCTGGTCTGGCCGCGTGAGCAGGATTTCGCTCACGATGTCTATCGGCCGGCCGCGGTCGCGGTGATGCAGGCCGAACTCGACCCGCAGCGGCGCGCGCTGGCGATCCGGGTCACCAGCGCGGGCGACGCCATCACGCCGCGCTGGACCGAGCGCAATCTGCCGGCGCTGTCGAGCCGTTTCGATCTGCCCGACAAGACGACCAGTGAGGGTCTGTGCGGCAGTCCCTACGGCTTCGCGCATCAGCGCATCGCCCATGTCCAGACGCGCAGCGGCGTGCCGGTCGGCTACTGGCGTTCGGTCGGGCATTCGCACAACGCGTTCTTCAACGAATGTTTCGTCGATGAACTGGCTGCGCAGGCGGGTGACGACCCGGTTGCCTACCGGCTCGGCTTGCTGGCCGATCTGCCGCGCCATGCCGCGGTGCTGCGGCTGGCGGCCGAGCGCGCCGGATGGCCCGGGTTCGGTGCGACAGCTCGGCCGAGGCTCGCGCCCGGCCGGGCGCTTGGCGTCGCGCTGCACGAGAGTTTCGGCAGCATCGTGGCCCAGGTGGCCGAAGTGTCGTTGCAGCGCGACGGGCTGCAGGTGCACCGGGTGGTGGTGGCGGCCGACATCGGAACGGTGGTCAATCCCGACATCGTTGCCCAGCAGCTGGAAGGCGGCGTGATCTTCGGTCTGACGGCGGCACTGTACGGCCGCATCGACATCGTCGACGGTGTCGTCCAGCAGACCAATTTCCACAACCACCGGTTGCTGTCGATGGCGCAGACGCCGGTCATCGAGACCCATCTGATCGCGAGCGAACGGCCGCCGGCGGGTGTCGGCGAAATCGCCACCCCGCCGATCGCCCCGGCGGTGGCGAATGCGCTGTTCGTCCTGACCGGGCGACGGTCTCGCGATCTGCCGCTGCTGCCGCTGGCGTGAGCGGCGCGGGCGGGCGTCAGCGCCTGGCTGCGTTCAGCAATTCGCGGGTCGACAACGCGGCCTCGCGCGCCGCTTCGGCAAATTCGTTGCCGCGGCTGGCATAGAGGATCGAGCGCGAGGCGCTGACGATGATCGGCCCGGTGGTCTTGCCGGCCTCGCCGCGCCAGCCGGCTCGAACCGTGGCCTGTGCATCGCCACCCTGCGTGCCGATGCCGGGAATCAGCAGCGGCAGATTCGGTGCGAGCTCGCGCACCCGTTCGATCTCGGCCGGGTAGGTGGCGCCGACCACCAGCCCAAGTTGGCCGTTGTGATTCCATTCGCTCGATGCCAGCCGCGCGATGTATTCGTAGAGCCGTTCGCCCGGGCGACCGGATTCATCGGCCAGTTGCAGCGCCTGCAGGTCGTCGCCGCCCGGATTCGAGGTCCGGCACAACAGGATCACGCCCTTGCCCTCGTAGCGCAGATAGGGCTCGATCGAATCGAAGCCAAGCAGCGGCGACAGGGTCACCGCATCGGCCTGGTAACGCTCGAATACTTCGATGGCGTATTGCTCGGCCGTGCTGCCGACATCGCCGCGCTTGGCATCGAGGATCACCGGGATGTCGGGTGCGACCCGGTGCATGTGGCTGATCAGCCGCTCCAGCTGCTCTTCGGCGCGGTGCGCCGCGAAGTGGGCGATCTGCGGCTTGAAGGCGATCACCAGATCGCGGGTCGCATCGACGATGGTGGCGCAAAAGTCGAAGATCCGGTTGGCATCGTGTTGCCAGGCACCGGGAAACTTGGCCGGATCGGGATCCAGGCCGACACACAGCAGCGATTGATTGAGCGTTTCCGCCCGTGCCAGCTGTTCGATGAAGCTCATTCGGTCTCCAGGGTTCGCGAATCCATGCTGCGGGCTTGTCGGCGTCGCGTGATCAGTCGTCTCTCTGGCCGATGCGCCGAGCCAGCTCACTTGCCAGGCCGGTGTAGCTGGCCGGCGTCATGGCCAGCAAACGTGCCTTCTCGGCCTCCGGCAGCGCGAGCCTGGCGACGAAGCCCTGCATCAGTTCGCGCGTCATCGGCTGGCCGCGGGTGAAGGCTTTCAGCTGCTCGTACGGTTCGGGCAGGCCGTAGCGGCGCATCACGGTCTGGATCGGTTCGGCCAGCACTTCCCATGCGCCGTCCAGATCCGCAGCCAGGCTGGCTTCGTTCAATTCGAGCTTGCCGAGGCCGCGCGCCAGGCTGTCGTAGCCGAGCACCGCATAACCGAGAGCCACGCCCATGTTGCGCAGCACGGTCGAATCGGTCAGGTCGCGTTGCCAGCGGCTGATCGGCAGCTTCTGGCTCAGGTGCGCGAGCAGCGCATTGGC
>JANNNE010000232.1:0-9330 GCA_031398385.1 Ideonella sp. | reverse complement strand
CGGGGTTGGCTGATAGCATCTGTCCATGGTCACCAAGTCCCGCCCCGCCGCCATAAAGCGCGTCTACCAACTCCTCGTCGAACTCGACGAGGTCGAGCCGCGGGTCTGGCGCAGGCTCTGGGTTCCGGACACGCTGACCATGGCCAGGCTCGACCGCGTGATTCAAACCGCCATGGGTTGGACCAACAGTCACCTGCACGAATTCGAGGTTGACTCGGAGCGATATGGCATTCCCGATGACGAAGGTGTCTACGACACGCCGACGCTCGACGACCGGCGCTACAAGGTGGGTGCCGTTCTCGGCGAGGCGGTTTCCGGGTTCAGCTACACCTATGACTTCGGTGACAACTGGCGCCATACCGTGACCATCGAAAAGCGTCTCTTGCCCGACGATTCGTTCAACACCTGGCCGTAGTGCATCGCGGGACAGAACGCCTGCCCGCCGGAGGATGTTGGCGGCGTCGGCGGCTACGCCGAGTTCTTGGAGGCGATCGCGGATCCCGGCCACGACGAGCATGCCGAGATGTGGCAGTGGGGCGGCGGGCCTTTTGACCCGAAAGGGTTCGACGTGAATGCGACGAATTTGGCGCTGCGCCAGTTGCGCTGAGACCTGTTCGCAGGCATTGGTGCGGCGCCAGGCAAGTCAAACGGAATTCTCTTGAGGCTCACTCACAGTGAAGTGCGTTTGACAACCCGATTGCGGTCATAAACACGCGCTGTCGTTTCCGGATTCTTGTGCAGAGTTCTCGGAGCTCTCACGCGCCACAGTCAACCAGGTGGAGACGGGAACGATCAAGGACCTGAGCTTGACTCGGGCTGCAAGATTGCTGGAGGTGCTCGGGCTGTCGATGGCCATCGCGACACCGCGCCCACGCCCCGCAAACAGTCGAGGTGAGACAGAGAGGAGCGCAGCCCTGGAAGTCGCGGCTCGGGCCGCCAGTTTCAGTTACAGGACGCCGATCAGCGTGGCCCAATTGCGTGAGGCCCTGACGTCGGGCACGCTGGCGCCCACGCTCCTTCCCCGTGTGTATGTCTTGCTTGACGAGGCCCCGGTTTCCTTGCTTGCGTCGGTAGTGGAGCAATTGCACCGGGAGGAGGGCGTCGAACGAGCGCAGGCATGGAAGCGAATGCGCGAGCTGGCACATCAGCTCAAGAGCAGCCGTGAGATTTGGCGATGAGCATGCCCGATATGGGCATGCCGGGTGTGTGGAAGCAACGAAGCAACTGTTTCCAGACGCGTTGGCGCTGATGGCGAGCCTTGAAAAGCAAATCCAACAGCCCTGGTGGACCTTTGGCGGCGGTACCGTGCTGAAGTTGGGCATCGGACACCGCCAAAGCAAGGACATCGATCTCTTCGTCCCCGATCCTAAGTATCTCGGATACCTCAATCCGAGGCTGAGCGACGCTGCCGAGCAGATCACCCGCAAGGCCTGCGGGGCCGCGTGCTGCTGTATGCGGACGCCGAAAAGCCCTGAATGCGAAACAGGGCGTCAAACCTGGCGCCGGTAGCCTAGTTTCTAAGCAGGCGTCGATACCACGGTGTGGAGGCGTCAGCGTCGCGTTCCCGGCCCGGTGCCAGCCCGGGGGGAGGCGGTACCTGGGTCGGCTCGAGGTTATCGAGAATGGCCTGCGGGCGGTCGTAGACCATGCGGCGGGCTTCGTCCTTGCCGACGAAGCTGGCGGCGCGTTCCACGGCCTCGGCCATCTGCGGGTTGCGCATGTTGACGGTGTGGGCGTCGCTGGCGATCAGATGCACATAGCCGTCGTCGAGCAGCCGCTCGCTCCAGCGCCGTGCCGGCTTGCCGAACTTTCCGAGCAAGGCGCCGGCGGTGATCTGCATCCAGACACCGCGCTTGGCCAGCGCGACGAAGGTATCGTAGTGGTTCTCGATCCACACCAGGCGCTCCGGGTGCGTGAGCACCGGCAGGAAACCGGCCGCCATGATGTTGAAGACGGACGATTCGAAGTGTGGCGGTGCCACGTGGTGCGACGGCTCGAGCAGGAAATAGCGCGAACCGTTGAGCGTCGGCACTCGACCAGTTTTCAGGCCGTCGAGCAATTCCGGCACCAGATGCGCATCTGCGCCGACCACCAGCTTGAGCGGGATCTTGTAGACATCCAGCGCGGCCTGCAGTTTGTCGCGCTCGGCGTGAATGCCGCCGCTGTCGTTCATGTACATGCCGGGGTAGATGTGCGGCGTGCACGCCATCACGGTGGTGCCGTCGGCGACCGCGATGCGGGCCATCTCGAGTGAGATCTCGAGCGTCTGCGCGCCGTCGTCGATGCCGGGCAGGATGTGCGAGTGCAGATCGATCATGAGGCGTTGCCCGGCTTGACCGGTTTCAACTCGAAGTCATCGAAGAACATCACGCCTGCCAGGCCCGCCTTGGCTTCCCAGGGGGCTGCGGTTTCCAATTGGATTCGCACTGCATTGCCACATTCTGCGGGCACTTGCACGTCGACCGTAAACGATAACCATTTGCGTCCTGTGTCTTTCAATGCGGCAGTCTGAGCAAAACGCTCACCGCCCGATGCACACCGCAGCGCCCAGACCAGGCCCTCGTCGGTGCGCATGCGGTCGCTCATGTAGCGCCCGCTGAAGGTGTACTTACGCGCAAACAGCAGAATCGGTTGCGTCGCCATCGGCTGTGGCAGCGCAGTCCGTCCGGTCATCTCGACTTCGATCATCAGTCCGTCCTGGGGCGCAGCCGAAACCTGACTGATCCGAAGGCCGCGCGGCCCGCTGGTTTCCACCGGCCACTGCCAGTCGAAGGCGCGATGGCTGGCGCGCTGGTCGAAGCCGGCATTGAACAATCCTTCAGCCACCTTGCCGCGCAGCGAGACCCACATGGTGTAGGCATCCAGCCAGTTGCCGTCACGCTGCATCCGCTCGATCATCGCCAGCACGGTGTTCTGATCCAGGATGCCGAGCTGGCTGCCTTGAGCTACATAGGGCTGAATCAGCGCAGCCGGCACCTTCGGATCGAAGCCGGCCAGCATGCCGTTGAGCCAGCGCGTGTCCGCGGTCAGCGTGGCAAGCACCGCGTCCTGGCCCTCCGGCGACAACATCAGCGCGGCCAACGGTTGCCGTGCCACGCCATGCCCCCGCTCGACCAGGGCCACCAGTGAGTTGGCCAGCCGTGGCCAATCCTTGGCTCTCAGCGACGTATCGGCCTCGACGACCAGCACATGCGGGTTCCAGGGCGCAAACTGCTTGGCAAAAGGCAGCAAGGCTTCGGCGCGCGGATCCTTGGCCTGCCACAGCACCTTGGTCAGGCGCGCCCAGGTGTGGGCATCACCGATGTTGACGCTCAGGTGATCGAGATAGACCTGAATCGAATTGGAATCCGAGTCGCGCGATGGGTAGGCGTCGCAACCTTCATCGAACGGCCATTCCCGGATCCAGCAGCCACGCTCGATCTGCTGCGGCAGCGCCCACACCCAGACCAGCCCCGCCAGGACGAGCCACATGCCGAGCCAGCCTGCATAGGCGAATCGACGAACTGCCGTACGCGAGCCACCACCCGTCATTCGGCTTCCCGCAGATTCAGTTCAGCCAGCACGGTGCCATTGGGGGTACCCCAGAACTCCGCGGTCAGCCGGAAGTTGGCGGTTCGCATGAACGGCGCCTGTGAGCTCCTGCCGTGCAGGACGAGGGTGCCACGCACCTTCAACACCCCGGGCGCCGCCGAGTCGGACCAGTCGACACGCGAAACATCCACTTCCGAGAAATCGCCCATCAGTCTGAGTGCCGGCCTGAACAGCGAGCCCTTGACCTTCATTTCAGTCAGATAGGCGTTGGTGCGGTAGGCGGCGTTCGGCTTCTCGAGCATCGAGATCAGCTCGCTCAGGTAATTCATCGCACCGGTCGTATCGACGCTCCAGACCTTTCCGCTCGCCTCGGCAACGGTCTGGGCCGGCCTTGCGGTGTTGCCGGTGACGGGGGGGGCGGCTGGCGGTGTCGGGGCGGTTGCGACGACACGCGGCGGCGGCGGCGGCGGTGGTGAGGATGGGGCAGGGGTTGCAGGCGACTGCACTGCACCAGGCACAGCGGGCGTCGATTGCGGCTGGCGAGGTGGCGCTGAACTGGCCCGATTGGTGGCTGCATCCGTGATCTGCGTGGATTCGGTATCCGACCGCGGCGGCAAGCCGCGCCGAGGTTCGGCCGGCGTCGGTTGTGGCGAGGCAGCGGCAGCAGGCGGGGTCGAAGTGCCTGCTGCAGGATAAGTCGTCGATGCCGTTGCTGCAGTCCGCGAAACGACGGGCGGCTCGGCCACCGCAGCCTTGCCGGAAGGCACCGTGGCCGGGGCTGAATCGGTTCGCATGCGCGCCGATGAGTCGGTGACCAACGGGGTCGTCCGTGGCATGTCATTGGCGGCGCGCTCTACGGCTCTGCTGGGCGAGGCCGGTTCCCCATTGGCCTTGCCGGTGTCGGATCCGCCGCGATCCGACTTTCCCGGATCGATCGTCGCTTGGGCCGGTGCCGGGGCAACGCTCGCAACCGTGGCCGACTTCGCCGTTGGGGATGGTGGCGACTGCGTGCCTCGCACCTCAGCCGGCGTTGCAGTCGAGGACGCCATCGATCTGCCGGTGGGCAGGGAGCTGTCGAGCGCAGGTTCGGCTCTCTGCTTGCGCGCCGCATCTGTCGTTTTTGAATCGATCTGCCGATCCGGCTCTCGATCGGTGCTGCGCGAAGCGATCAGGGTGCGGTCGTCGTTCTGGCTGGTCAAGGCGAGTGCCACCAGGCCGGCCGCCACCACCACGATGCCACCGACTACCGCCGCGAGGCGATCCAGATTCGGAAATCGCGCTTTGAGCGATTGCCAGCGCTCGGCGAAGGTCACCCGATGTTCGATCCGACGCACGCTGTCGCTGCGGGCCGCCCGATCGCGTTCGGCGGCACTGGCGCCGGCCTTCCGGTCGGCCAGTTCGTCGTCATAGCGACGCCGCAAGTCCGGGTCGCTCAGCACGCCGTGAGCCCGATTCACGGCACCGGCTGCATTGAGCGGCAGGCCCTTGATTCCCATGTCCGGATGGGTCAACCTGATCAGGTTCCGGTAGCGCGCCCGCAATGCCTCGGGCGTGCAGGCGCCGGGCGCAAGGCCGAGCATCTGGTAGTGGGTTGCTTCGGGTGCAAAACACGCCCGGGCGATGAACAGCACCGCCGCTTCGCGCAGCAGTGCGGCCTGTGGCTCGAGCTCTCTCGGCAGCCGCCCGAGTGCCCACACCGTCAGCGTGTCGAGCTCGGTATGCAACTCGCGCGGCTCGCCCAGCCGGACCGGGTACTTGCCCGGAGCCCGCCCGAAGTCGAGCAGCACCTGAGCGAGTCGCTGCTGCTTCAGCGCGTCGAGCGGTTCATCCACGTCATCAAGCCTGCTTCAGCGAGGGTTCAGTCGGCGGTGCATAGGTTGCCGGCACCTTCGCCTTCGACGACGCCTGCTTCTCGTTCGCGCCGTAGCCGTAATAGTTGTCGTAGGTGTAATAGGCGGTGTTTTGTGCGGTTGTCTTGGTCAGCACGACACCTCGGGGAACGATCCCGGCCGTGCGCAGCCGCTTGAAGGCGTCCTTCACGTGGCTCTTGCGGGTATGGCTGGCTTGGGCCACATACAGCACCGATTCGACCTGGTTGCCCAGTACCAGCGCATCGGCCAGACCGAGCACCGGCGGGCCGTCGAAGATGATGTATTCGGCGCCCTTGGCCTGCAGTTCGTCCATCAGCTGCCCCAGCCGTGGACCGGTCAGCAACTCGACCGGGCTCGGCGGGATCGGGCCTGCCGTCATCACCCACAGATTGGGAATGTCGGTGGCGCGCACCAGTTCGCCGTGCGGGTGACTGCCGGCCAGGTAGTTGGAAAGCCCCTGGGTGTTTTCCATGCCCATGAATTTGTGCACGGTCGGGTTGCGCAGGTCGGCGTCGATCAACGCGACCGGCAGGCCCAGCTGTGCGAAGTTGATCGCCAAGGCCAGCGAGGTCGTCGATTTGCCTTCGCTCTTGGTCGTGCTGGTAACGACCAGCCGCCGCGGTGCGCCCTCCGAGGTCGAGAACTGCAGAGCGGTGCGCACCGATCGATAGGCTTCGGCCACATGGCTGCGCGGGTCGGAGTGCGCAATCATCGCGATGCTCGGGCCGTCGTTCTTGCCTTTCACCTTCGGGATCACACCGAGCAGGGGCACCGCCAGCATTTTCTCGACCTCGTCGGCGAACTTGATCGAATCGTCGAACGATTCCATCAGGAAGACCAGGCCCAGACCGAGCACCAGGCCCGCCAACAGGCCGATCGCGGCATTCAAGGCGATGCGCGGCTTGTACGGGAACAGTGGCACTTCGGCCTTGTCGACCACCTGGATATTGTTGGTCTCGACACCCCCGGCCACGCCGACTTCCTTCACCTGCTGCAGCAGCCCGTTGTAGAGCTCGCGGTTGGTATCGACTTCACGCTTGAACAGGTTGAAATCGACGCTGCGCTCCTGCCCGACGACGATTTCCTGCCGGGTTTGAGCCAGCCGGGTGCGGATCTGATCTTCCTGCCGCTTGGCGGTATCGGCCTGGTTCTTCACCGAGTTCAGGATGCTCTGCACCTCGACCTTGATCTTCGCGTCGATGTCGTCGATCTGCGCGCGCAGCTGCTGCATCTTCGGAAAGTCGGCCTTGTAGATCTTCGAGTTTTCCTGATACTCGGCGTCGAGTTTCGAGCGCTGCGTCTTGTAATCCTGGATCGTCTTGCTTTCCAGTACCGGACGCGACATTTCCGGTGCACTTCGAACCGCTTCGTATTCGGATTCGGACTTGATGCGGTCTTGCTCAGCCTTGCTCAATGCGGTGGAGAATTCCAGGTAGGTCTGGTTCACGACGTTGGTCTTCTCGTCGAGCGTCAGGAGGTTGCGCGAGCGCGCAAAATCCTGCAATTTGCGTTCCGATTCCTCCAGCCTCGCCTTGGTCAAGCCCAACTGGGTTTCCAGAAAGTTCTTGGCATACGACGATGATTCCATGCGCCGCTCGAGATTGAGGGCGATGAACGATTGGGCAACCGAATTGGCAATCCGCGCCGCCAGTTGCGGGCTCGGATTTTCTACATCGACCTTCAGCACCGACGAATTGCGCAGTTGCTGCACCTTGACAGCACGCTGAAACGCGGTAACCACCTCCGACCGATTCAGCTGCTCGACGCTGTTGGCAGCGGGTACGCTGAGCTTGCCGTAGCTCGACTTGATGCGATCGACGATGTTTTCGACCATCGCCATCCAGCCGGTGTCGTCCCCATCGGTCGAATCGATATCACGCCGCTCGTTCGTTTCCAACTTCCGAGGCACCGCCTGCAAAAGGCCCTGCCGGTCCAGCCCCAGTTCGTCGATCACCCGCTCGGCCAGCACGCGGCTTTGCAACAACTCCAGTTGTGTGCCCATGCGCGTGCGATCGTCTACATCCTGCATCCCGCCTTGCTCGTCCTTCGCGAAGTTGACGACCCGTGCCGCGCGCTTGTCGACCTGAAGCGTCGTGCTGGCCAGATACTGCGGCGTGCGCACGAAACTGAGCAGAAGCGCAGCCAGCAGGCCGACGATGGCGACCGACACCAGCATCCACTTGTGCTTGACCACCAGCCGCCACAGATCCCGAAGGTCCAGCACATCGTCGCCACCCGGCGGGAGTTGCGAGGCGGTGTCCCACGGCAATCCCACTTCCTGTTGCCCGCGCAATGCCAGAGCGGTCTGCGGTGGCATCCCGTTGCCGATCGAGGGCATGGAGTCCGGGCTGTGTCGTCGATGGTCTTGTGCCATTGGTGGGTGAATGAACTTCAGAAAAAATGAGGGGCGACGGCACCGTGGCGCGATTCGCGTTCAGCCAGCCGACACCCGTGATCGGGATCGGCTGCAGCCGCGCGGCGCAGCGTCAGCGAACGTTGCCGACACTGGCGGCGAACGGGTTCAGCGTATCAATGATGTCGCGGAACAAGGAATCACGCAGCGCAGTGCGGGCACTGTTCCGATTGACCACCACAACGTCTTCGCCTTGCAGCAGCGGGTCTTTTTCCTCGCCTTTGCGGATCTTGTCGACATTGTATTTTTCGACGACATTCTGCCCGTCGGGCGTCAGCCGGAAAATCATCACCTGTTCCATATCGGCCAACGGCGCGCTGCCGCCACCCAGCGCCAATGCACGGAGCAAGGTGATCTGTCCGGTCAACGGGTAGATGCCGGGTTTGGTCACGGCGCCGTCGATCGTGATGCGCTGCGTGGTGAATTCCTTGATGAAGACCGAGATTTGCGGGTCCTGCAGGTATTTTCTGCCGTATTCAATGGCGATCAGTGCCTCCGAATCTGATCCGGTCAGGCCGGCCACCTGGATCGATCCAATCAGCGGAAGCGTGATGAAGCCGGATGAATTGACCCGCACCGAGCGCTTCAATTCCTTCACGCCGAATACCTCGACCTCGAGCAGATCATTCGGGGCGATCTTGTAGTCGTCACCAACGGTGCCTGACACGGGAAGTCCGCTCGCCGAGGGGCCGGCCGACGGCGCTGTAGCCGCCGCCGCTTCGGTGGACGACATCGTCTGGTCGGTGGTCGCGTCGCGAAGCGGGGCAAACGGCTTGGTCTCGCGCGATTCGACCGGCGAGGTTTTCGCCGCCGCAGTGGGCTTGGCCGGTGGCTTGGCTGGGGTCTGTGCCGACGCGGCGGAGGCCATCAGCGCCAGGCACGCAATACCGCTCAGCAGGTGGGCCGCAAACGACAAGGGAAGTGAAACGGGCTTGATCATGGCATTGGAGGTTTTCGGGCGCGTCGAAAGTCGCGCGCCAGAAGAGCGCAGATTGTAGTTGGCCGGCGCCACAGGACCTTGAGCGGCAGCTTCGAATTCCCCTGCCGATGGCACCCCTAATTCAATTGGCGAGCTTGCAGGCGCCTGTGGCAAGCCGTGTGCCATCTGCACACCTGGCGAAAGGGTTCCCGGTGAAGCGGTGATGCAGTCGACAGCCAGCCTATGCCTCGGCATCGTTGATCGGGCGCAGAAAAACGCCCATCAGGAAAGTTGCGGTAATGGCCAGCGCCGGAATGTGCATGTTGAACTCGACGCGGCTGTGCAGCAACAAGGCCAGGACTCCGATGCCGCAGAACCACCGCAACGGTATTGCATACGATGATCGATCGCCGCTGCGCCGTCGACTCGCCCTGGCCAGACGCATCATCTGGTAGCTAACCAGAACGAGGAATCCGCCGACGATCAGCAGCACCGGTGCACCGAGTTCCATCAGCAGCTGCGGATAGTCGTTGTGGGCGTATTCGACCCATCCGGTGGATTCCATTTCCTGGTAGCGCGGGAAAACCGATTCATAG
>JANNNE010000220.1:0-22780 GCA_031398385.1 Ideonella sp. | reverse complement strand
CGAGCCATCATCTTGTCGGCATAGCTCTTCGACCAACCGGAACGCCGCACCTTGAACCACTCGCGGGCGACCGCCTCGAACGAATCGCTGGGCGGCAGGCCAGCCTCGCGGCGAGCCCCCTCGGTGCGCGCCTCGAGATGCCTTTTCCGCTCAGCCTTGCGTTCCGCGCTGGGGTCCAAGCCCTCGGCGACCAGCGCGCGAGCCGCCTCCGCCTTTCGCCGGGCAAGCGCCAGCGACGTGTCGGGATAGGTGCCCAGCGAGATGAGCTTGCGCCGGGTCTGGTATGTGTAGTCGAAGCGCCAGCCGTGAGCGCCACCGTTCGCGAACAGCAAGAGGAACAGACCGTCCCCGTCGGACAGGCGTTTTCGCATGTCACCCGGGCGTATCGCCTTGATGGTGGCATCCGACGGGATGAGGTCTCTGGCCATGGAGTAACTTCTTGGGTCGCCGGACCGATTTGCCGGGTTATTCCCCAAAGTACTCCGAAGTCCGTCGGATTTCAAGGGACCGATCGGGATGTCTCTGGACAACAAAAAAGCCCTAGAGCGTTGATTCTCAAGGGCTTTTCGGACTTTCTGGGACTTCTTGGGACCCCTGGGTAAACCCTGGGATTCGACCTACTGGTGGCCTGGGGCGGAATCGAACCACCGACACGCGGATTTTCAATCCGCTGCTCTACCAACTGAGCTACCAGGCCGAGCCCGCAAGTATATCAGCGCACGCCGAGGCATCTTGCCCCTCACTGAGACGCGACGTCCTGCGCCCCGCCTCACATCCCGTTGCGCTTGTTCCGGCTCAGATCGACACCCAGCTGCTTCAGCTTGCGGTACAGGTGCGTGCGCTCCAGCCCGGTCTTTTCGGCCACCCGCGTCATGCTGCCGTTTTCCTGCGCGAGGTGAAATTCGAAGTAGCTCTTCTCGAAGGCGTCGCGGGCTTCGCGCAGGGGTCGGTCCAGATCGAAGCTCTGCTCGGCCTGCGGGCCGACCGGCGTGTTGTGCAGCATGCTGATCGGGCCGCCGACCAGGCTCGTCTCGACGATCATCGTGTGGTCGCTGCGCTGGTGGTTGTGGCTCACCAGATGGTGGTGCTGTTCGATGCGCGGTGCCGGCTTGGCCAGGCCCTGTTCGACAGCACGCAGCAACTTCTGCAGCGTGATCGGTTTTTCCAGGAAAGCCATCGCGCCGTGCTTGGTGGCTTCGACGGCGGTGTCGATGGTGCCGTGGCCGCTCATCATGATCACCGGCATCGTCAGGCAGGCGGTGGCGCTCCATTCCTTCAGCAGCGTGACGCCGTCGACATCGGGCATCCAGATGTCGAGAAGCACCAGATCGGGCCGCAGGCTTTCGCGCAGCGTTCGCGCCTGCGCGGCGTTCTCGGCCACTTCGACGGTGTGCCCTTCGTCCGTCAGGATTTCCGACAGCAGGGCACGGATGCCAAGTTCGTCGTCAACTACAAGAATGGTGGCCATGAACCCTCAATGCGTCGGTGCCTGCGAAATGGCAATCGCGGCAGGAGTGCCGGGATTTGGCGCCAACTTCGAAAATGATATAGAAACTTGAGCGCCGTGCCCCGCGCCCTCGGATCCGGCCGATGTGGTGACCGCGTCGTCGGACGCTGCAGCCGGCGCCAGATTGGCGATCCGGACCCGCGCGCCGTGCTCATCGGCGATCTTCTTGACCACGGCCAGACCCAGGCCGGTTCCTTTGCTCTTGGTCGTCACGTACGGCTCGAAGGCGCGTTTGAGCACCTTGTCGGGAAACCCGGATCCATTGTCGGTCACCACCAAGCGCACGGCTCGCACCTCCCCCTTCTCGTTTCGCGCCGGCTCGGTTCTGAGCCGGACGATGCGGTCGGGCCGGTCGGCCACCGCATCGAACGCGTTCTGCACCAGGTTGTGGATCACCTGCCGCAACTGGGTATTGTCGCCTTCGATGGCCGGCAGCCCCGCATAAGGCTCGAATACCAGTTGGCCGGCCTCCTGTTCGTTGGCATACAGGCCCAGCACCTCGGCCGCCAAGCCGTTCAAGTCGACTGGCGCCAGCCGCACCGCCGGCAGCCGCGCATAGTCGCGAAATTCGTTGACCAGCCGTTTCATCGCTTGCACCTGGTTGACGATCGTGCTGACCGATCGCACCAGCATCGCCTGGTCGGCGCCTTCCAGCTTGCTCTCCAGCTTGTGCTGCAGCCGTTCGGCCGATAGCTGGATCGGCGTCAGCGGATTCTTGATCTCGTGGGCCAGCCGGCGCGCCACCTCGCTCCAGGCTTCGCTGCGCTGCGCCGACACGACTTCGGTGATGTCGTCGAATACCAGCAGGCGCGCACCGTGCGGCATCGCGGCACCGCGCACCAGCAGGGTCTGGCCGTCGCGATCTCGGCCCTCCAGGTTCTGGGTCTGCAGCTCGAATGAATCCTGCCACTGGTCGCGCTCACCGGCCTCGGGGCCGCTGTCGTGCAATTCGAAGCGCTGCGCCACCGCCCGCGCGAAATCGGGCAGGCCGATCACGTCTTCGAGTCGCCGCCCGCGGTACGACAACAGCGGCAGGCGCAGGATGCGGGTGGCTCCGGGGTTCACGGTCTCGATCTTGCCATCGCGGTCGAACACGATTACGCCGGCGGTCAGGTTGTCGAGGATGGTCTGCAGGTTGGCGCGTGCGCTCTCGACCTGCGCCACGCTGCGATCCACCAAGCCACGCGCCTCCGACAGCTGCTCGGTCATGTCGGCGAAGGATCGGGTCAGGCCGCTCAATTCGTCGCGCGAGCCGAGAACCGGCTTGGTGCTGAGGTCGCCCTTGGCCACCTGGCGCATGCCCTGCGCCAGCAGCAGCAGCGGCTCGGCCAGTTGGCGCGCCAGCGTCACCGCCAGCAGCAGCGCGCCGAAGACGGCCAGGATCAGCGTCAGAGTCAGCGTGCCGATGTACATCTTGCGCAGGCCGTCACGCGCCAGAGCCCGCTGCTGGTATTCACGATAGGCCGATTGCACCGCCAGCGCATTGGCGGTCAGCAGGCTCGGCAGCATCTGGCTGACGTACAGATAACGCTCCTGCTGCGTGAAATCGAGGCTGGTCGACGGGATCGACGCCAGCGCGCGGATCCGCGCCGGGGGTGGTGGTGTGGCCGTCCCACTGCTGGCGCCGCTGACGGCGTTGCCGTCATCGTCCAGGCCCTCTAGCTGGCTCGCCACCCGCGCCAGCCTGGCCTGTCGCAACAAGGCGGCGGATGGCCGCTCCGGCGCCAGCGAATTGCCGGCGCTGCCGGCATTCAGCAGGATCTGGCCGTTCGAGCCAACGATCGAGACCTCCTGCAGCGACAACTGTTCGCGCAGCCGCTCCAGCGCCAGCGTAGGCGAGCCGGCACTGCTCTCGCCCAGCCGTTCGGCAGCCAGCCGGGTCTTTTCCGCCAGGTCGTTGACCTGCGCGTCGATCGTGCCGCGGCCCAGGTTCAGGCCGGCGTCCAGCGCGCCTTCGACCCGGACATCGAACCAGCTCTCGATGCTGCGCGACACGAACTGGTAGCTTACGGTATAGATCAGCACCCCCGGAACCACGCCGACCAGCGCGAAGATGGCGGCCAGCTTCAGCAGCAGCCGGCTGCCAAACTTGCCGCGCCAGACCCGCACCAGCAGGCGCACCGCGGCGATGCCGATCACCAGCACCAGCAGCGAGGCGACCACCACATTGACCCAGAACAGCCACTCGTAGTGGCGCTCGTAGGCGGCCCGGTTGTTGGTGGCCAGCGCCAGCATGAACGCCAGCACCAGACCGGCGCCGGTCATCGCGACCAGTGAAACGATCCAGCCCCAGCGCGTGGCCTTGGTCATGGCGGCATCAGGTGATCAGTCGACGCGATGGTATTTCTCGACCCGCAGATTCCAGTCGGCCTGACCGCCGAGGCCGATCTGCAACGGGCGGGGCAACAGACTGGTATCGAGCCGGTAGATGAATTCGAGGTAGTGACCGCCGCCGTCGTCGACCGCGCCGGCATCCGCGATCCGCCAGCTGGTGACGCGACGCACCGCCACCAGCGCGTCGGCCAGGCTGTCATAGGTCTGGCTCAACCCGCCGAAACTGACCCTGAACTTGCGGCTCAGCGGCTGAAACGCAAGCCGCCAGGTGCGTTCGGCCAGGCTAATGCGCTTGTCGCGCCAATACCAGCGCCCGCGGATCAATTCGACCTGGGCGACGAAATACAGCGGCACGCCCTTGTAGACCGCGTCCTCGACCGCCTTCGGCAACTCGAAATTCAGCGAAAAGGCGACCAGTACACCCTCATCGCCCCGCGTCACCTCGAAACTCTGCACTTCGGGCGTGATCTGGGCGCGTGCGGTCGTCGGCAGCCAAGCCGCGGCAAACACGATCAGCAGCAGGAGCGACACGCACCAGCCCCGCAGTGCAGGCACGGCAGTCGGGCCGAATGTCCAGGGAGTCCATCGCATCGGTGCTAGAGGTGACGGAAAGGCGTTCAGCGTTTGGCCAACAGGCTGTGGAAAAAGAAGTCGCTTTGCGGCGCGGCCGATCGGCCCCGGTTCTGCGGATTGTCGGCCAGTGGCAGCAGGTGGCCCGGCGAAGGCGGCCGCATAACCGGGAAGGCATCGGGCCGACGTTGTAAAAACGCGTCGATTTGCGCCTGGCCCTCGGCATTGAAGACCGAGCAGGTGCAATACAGCAGCCGGCCACCCGGCTTCAGCAAGGGCCAGAGCGCGTCGAGCAGCGCGGCCTGGGTCTGGGCCAGCGCATCGATGTCGGCAGCGCGACGCAACCAGCGGATGTCGGGATGGCGACGCACGATGCCGGAGGCACTGCAGGGCGCGTCGAGCAGGATCGCGTCGAAGGGCCGGCCGTCCCACCAGTCAGCCGAACGGGCGGCATCGGCCGCCAGCGTGCGCGCATGCAGGCCGAGGCGCTGCAGCGTCTCGTCGACCCGCCGCAGTCGCTGCGCATCGCGGTCGAGGGCGAGCAGCTCACATGCACCAGCCGTCAACTCGAGCAGGTGCGCAGTCTTGCCGCCCGGCGCCGCGCAGGCATCGAGGATCAGCGCGCCAGTCGGCAGACCGGGCAGATCCGGGCTGTCGGCCAGCAGCAGGTGTGCGGCCAACTGCGCCGCGGCATCCTGCACGGATACATCGCCGGCATCGAAGCCGGGCAGGCGGCCCACCGGGACCGGGCGCTGCAGAACCACTGCCGAGGCAGAAGCCAGCGCAGGCGTTCCGGTGGCTTCTGCGGATGCGGCAGCTGCTGGCAGTTCCAGTGCCTGAGCGGGCAAGCCCGCTTCCGCCAGCCTGGCCAGATAGTCGTCGACGCTGCCATGCTGCCGGTTGACACGCAAGCTCATCGGCGGGCGCCGGTCGTTCGCAGCCAGGATGGCCTGCCAATGACCCGGCCAATCGGCACGCAGCCGATCGATCCACCACGCCGGGTGATTGAACTGCGCCACCGGATCGCCGGCCAGCGCTGCCAGCAGGGCCTCGCGCTCGCGCACGAAGCGCCGCAACACCGCATTGGCGAAGCCGGCGCTGCCCGGGTGTCGCTGCCGAATCGCCTGCACCGCCTGATCGACGACGGTGTGCGGCGCATACGTCGGCGCCGCAGGCGCGTCGATCCCGTCGATCGCAGCGGCGCCGCCATCCGGCTGCGGCAACAGCAGCGCCAGCGCAGCCAACAGTAGGCTGTCCACATCGGGTTTCGGGGTCTTGCTGACCAGGACCGCGCGCAGCGCGGTGGCAGTGCCGAGCTTGCGCAGCACCTCGAAGCTGAGTGCCTGGGTACCCGGCCGGGCGGCATCTGGGCAACGCGCCAACGCCTCGTTGAGCGATTGCCCTGCGCGCACGGCCCGGATCGCATCGGCGGTGTGGCTGAGCAGCGTGGCCAGCGGGAGCGAGGGATTCACCGTCCGAAGTCTACGGGCAGCCCGAAGGCGCGCACCCCAAAGGGCCGCACTGAGTTACCCTCTTGGTCACCCGACGACGCAGGCGGTCCATGTCCACACCAAGCGCTCCCAAGATCTTTCGCAGCGAGGAAGAGCTGGCTCAGCTCAGCGCCTCGCAACGCATCCGTTACCGCTTGCAGGCGGCCGACTGCCGTTACCACGCCAACGACAACATCGCCGCCTACATCGCCGATGGCGAGATCGACGAGTTGCGCGCCGAGGTGCAGGCGAAGATGCAAGGGGTGCTGGAGGCGCTGGTGATCGACACCGACAGCGACCACAACACCAACGAGACCGCCAAACGCGTCGCCAAGATGTTCCTGACCGAGGTATTCCGCGGTCGCTACGTGCCGATTCCGCCGGTCACCGAGTTTCCGAACGTGTCGCGCTTGAACGAGCTGATGATCGTCGGCCCGATTGCCGTGCGCAGTGCCTGTTCGCACCACCTCTGTCCGGTGATGGGCCGGGTCTGGGTCGGCATCCTGCCGAACGAACACTCGAACCTGATCGGCCTGTCGAAATATTCGCGCATCTGCGAATGGATCATGGCCCGCCCGCAGATCCAGGAAGAAGCGGTGACGATGCTGGCCGACGAACTGCAGGACCGCGTCAAACCCGACGGGCTGGCGATCGTGATGGAGGCCGACCACTTCTGCATGCAGTGGCGCGGCGTCAAGGACAACGAATCGAAGATGACGAACAGCGTGATGCGCGGGTCGTTCCTGAAGGATCCCAATCTGCGGCGCGAATTCCTGTCGCTGCTGACCTCCAAACGCTGAGCCACCTTCCCGAGGAGCTGTTGATGCTTGTCCGACTGATGTACGCGAGCCGCGCCACCGAACCGCTGGCGCAGGACGAACTGGTTGCTATCCTGAAGAAATCGAAGGTCAACAATCCCAAGCTCGGGATCACCGGTGTGTTGTGCCTGTCGGGCGGCGTCTTTCTTCAGGTGCTCGAAGGCGGACGGGCGCAGGTCAGCCGGCTGTACAACCGCATCACCGCCGATCCACGGCACCACGAGGTCTGCCTGCTGAGCTTCGAGGAGATCGGCGAGCGTCGTTTCGAAGGCTGGGCGATGGGGCAGGTCAACCTGGGCCGGCTGAACCCGGCGCAGGTGATCAAATATTCGGAAACCGCGGTGCTCGACCCGTTCGCCTTGCCCGGCTCGGCGTCGATGGCCTTGTTCAACGAGCTGGTCGCCAGCGCGGCGGTGATTGGGCAGGGCTGATCCAGCCGCCCGATCAGAACGTCCCGGCCGACTGAAAGCCGAACAGGCCGGCCAGCAACGTGGTCGGAAACTGCCTCAGCGCCGCGTTGTAGACCTCGACCGCGGCATTGAACTGCTGGCGCGCGAATGCCAGCGTCGAATCGACGGCCAGAATGCGGTCACCCAGGCCGGACAGATCGCCCGCACGTTCGCTCAGCGAGGGCTGATTGATGTGCGCCGGCAGGGCTGCCGCCAGCTTGCCGCGGGCCGCCACCAGGGTGTTCTCAGCGACAGCCAGATTGCCCATCGCCGCGGTCGCACTCGGCCGTTGGCGCGACGCTTCGACGGTCTGCATCAGGTGTGCCGCCGCCGCGTCGAGGGCGTCGATCTGCGCCGAGTCGTCGAAAACCTCGCGCAGCGCGGTGGTCCAGGCGCCCAGCAATTCATGACGCTGGCGGATCTGCGCCTCGACGCCGGCAAAAGCCTCGTGGATGGCGGTACGCAGGCGCACCAGGCGGTTGTAGGCACCGACGATCCAGAAAGCGATCACAGCCACCCCGATCAGGCCGAGGATCTGGCTGGTACTCAGCAACTCGTTCATCCGACAGTCCCTTCGGCAGCCGCGCGGCGGCGGGCCAGATCGACGAACCAGTCGACCGCCTCGGCATTGGCCATCGCGTCGCGCTTGAACACCTGATCGGCCGGTGTTCCCATCAAAAGCTTCTTGACCGGCAGCTCCATCTTCTTGCCGCTGAGCGTGCGCGGGATCGCCTCGACCTGGAAGATCTGGTTCGGCACATGGCGCGCCGACAAGGCGGTCTTGATCGCGTCCTTCAGGCGCTGCGTCAGTGCAGCGTCGAGTGTCGCCCCGTCGCGCAACACGACGAACAGCGGCATCCAGCTGTCGCGGCCGAGGTATTCCAGATCGACGACCAGGCTGTCCAGCACTTCTGGCTGCAGTTCGACGGCGCGGTACAACTCGGCTGTGCCCATGCGGATGCCGTGGCGGTTGATGGTCGCGTCGCTGCGGCCATAGATGATCGATCCGCCGCGCGGCGTGATGCGGATCCAGTCGCCATGCCGCCAGATGCCCGGCCACATCTCGAAATAGCTGCTCAGGTAACGCGCGTTGTCCGGATCGTTCCACAGATACAGCGGCATCGACGGGATCGGCTTGACACACACCAGCTCGCCGACCTCATCGATCAGCGACTGGCCTTGATCGTTCCAGGCTTCGACCGCCGCACCGAGGCAGCGGCATTGCATCTCGCCTTCGATCACCGGCAAGGTCGGCAGCCCGGCAACGAAGGCACCAGCGAAATCGGTGCCGCCAGAAATCGCGGTCAGCCAGATGTCGCGGCCGTCGACTTTCGGCAGCTGTGACCAGACCCAGCGGTAACAATCGATCGCCAGCGGCGATCCGGTCGAGCCGATGGCACGCAGCTTCGACAGATCGGCGCGCCTGGCGGGTTCGACCTCGGCCTTCAGGCAACTCGAGAAAAAGGCCGCACCGGCGCCGAAGAATGTGACGCCGGCCGCCGCGACGAAGCGCCATAGGGTCGACCAGTCGGTCTCGCCTTTGCGTCCGGCCGGGCTGCCGTCGAACAGGCAGATCGTGGTGCCACCGAGCAAGCCGTTCATCTGGCAGTTCCACATGATCCAACCGGTTGCGCAATACCAGTGGAAGCGGTCGCCGGTCTCGACGCTGGCGCCAAAATCGTTGTGCAACACCCCGAGCTTCAACGCCTCGATCACCACCCCGCCATGGCCGTGCACGATGGCTTTCGGCAAGCCGGTGGTGCCGCTCGAGTAGACCACCCACAGCGGATGATCGAATGGCACCCAGGTCGGCTCGAGCGTGGCTTCGTCGGCCGTCAGCGAGGCGAACTCGTGCAGATTGCGGGCATCGCCTGCGAGCTGATCATCCGCCGCCGAAGTCTCGAGGTTGCGCCACACGACCAGATCCCGCACGCTGGGCAATTCGTCGGCGAGCTGCCGCAACAGCGCTCGGCGATCGTGCCTCACGCCGCCATATTCGTAGCCGTCGCAGGCGATCAGCAGTTTGGGTTCGATCTGGTGGAATCGATCGAGCACCGCCACCGGCCCCATGTCCGGCGAGCACACCGACCAGACCGCTCCCACGCTGGCCACCGCGAGGAAGGCGATCGCAGTCTGCGGCGCATTCGGCATGAAGGCGCAGACCCGATCGCCGGGTGCAATGCCCAGGCGGCGCAACTGTGCGGCCAGTGATGCCACCTGGCGCCGCAGTTCCGGCCAGCTGATCTGCCCGAGCTCGTCGCGCAGCTGCATCGCTTCGTTCTGGAACACGATGGCCGGCTGGCCGGCGGCGTGCGCCGCATCGGCATGACGGAACACCTGCTGCGCATAGTTGACTTGGGCGCCGGTAAACCAGCGGGCGCCCGGCATCGCGGGATCGGCCAGAACGGCCTGGTGTGGCGTCGGCGATTCGATCTGGAAATAGTCCCAGATCGAACCCCAGAACCCGTCCAGATCATCGACCGACCAGCGCCAGAAGGCGTCGTAGCCGTCGACGCTGGTCGGATCGAATGACAAGCCACGCTCGCGGGCAAGCCACTGGGCGTAGCGCAGGATCTGAGGCGTCGGCAGGGGCATCGGAGAGATCAAATCGTCGCAGCGGGGATCGACAGCTACTTTAAGGCCGACGCCGAACGACGCGGCTGCTCGTTATCTCGCCTCTCGGGGCCCGATGCTGGCAGGGGCCTGCGTCAGCCACGCCCGCGGATCGGGTAGTCCTTCGAGATCACGAATTTGAGCCCGTCCAGCAGCGACTTCAGATCGGGCCGGGCAAACGGCGCATTCGAGATGTCGACGATCTGCACCTCGCCCTTCGGATTGATCGCGAACACCGCGGGCTCGGCAAACTGGCGGTCGGTTTCTTCGGCCGATCGCGGATCGGAGATATACACACCGAGTTGGCGCATCTGCTCCGGCGTCAGGCCATACGCTACCGGAAATGTCCAGCCGTTTTCCTCGACCTGTGCCGCCGCCTTCTGCTGCGTATCGGCCGACAGCGTCATCACCTTGATGCCGGCGGCGTCGAAATCGCCAAGCATCTGATTCAGCGTATTCAGGTACTTCTTGCACAGCGGGCAATGTTTGCCGCGGTAGACGATCAGCAGCCGCCATCCGGAAGACTGCCCGGGATCGACGTTGCCGCCGCCAACGGTTTTCCAGCTGATGGCGGGGAATGTCGCTCCGGCTGCCATTATTTGATGTTCCATGTCGCTCCTTGGTGGTGGGAAAGTCTTGCATGCTGGCTCGTCGGCGCACCATCTGCAAGCAGGCATCGGCCGCCTGGACGGTAGGCGATGCCCGACAGGTCAACGCACGGCGGCCCCTTCGCGGCTCACGACATCGATGTATTGCCAGAACTGGCTGCCGAACAAGGGGCGCCGATAGCCGAGCACCCACGGGTGGGCCAGGTCGGTGATGATCCGATGCACGTTGTATTTGTGTGGTGCGAAGGCGACCACGATGCGTTGCGCCTCGCGCAGCAACGCCAGCCGTTGCGGTCCGTCCGGCAGGGCCTGCATCGCCTCGAAGACGTCGTCGAAACGCGGGTGCCTGAAACGGCTCAGGTTCTGCCCGCCAGCGGCCGGCCCGTACAACAATTCCAGACCCGGCTGAACGTCGGGCGAGGTTGCGCTGTAGCCGAGTTGCCAGATCATCAGCTGCCCGGCCCGCGCTGATTTCAGCTGCTCGGGCCATTGGCCGGCACGAATGTCCAGCCGCACGCCCAACGCGTCCATGTTGCTTTTCCAGACCTGATCGAAAGCCCGCGAAATCGCGTCCGGCTGGCTGGCGTACTGGAGCACCAGCGGTCGCCCATCGGGCAAATCGCGCCAGCCATCGCCGTCGCGATCGACGTAGCCGAACAACTCGAGCAGGGCCTTGGCGCGCGGCAGATCGAAATCGCTGTTTTCGGTCTTGAAGTCCGGGTCGTATCCCCAGCTCCCGGGCGCGACGATCGACTGCGCGGGTATCGCCTGGCCGCGCCGCACGATCTCGATTTCACGGCCAACGTCGGACGCCAGGCTGATCGCACGGCGCAGCGCGACCTTGTCGGCAGACAGGCCGCCGACCAGTGGGTCGTCCATGTTGAAGTAATACAGCGTGCGATCCGGGTTCAGCACCCGCGCCATCCGGATGCCGCGCCGCGCCAGATTCGGCGCCAGCCGACCCTGCGGTGCGGCGCTGGCGGCAAACTCCAGCGGGATCGCGAACGACAGGTCGAATTCCTCGTTCAGAAACGACAGCCAGCGCGGCTGGCTTTCCTCGATGATGGCCACCTCGACCCGATCGATCATCGGCAGGCGCCGGCCCTTGAACTGCGCCAGCATGGCCTGGCCCTCGGCATCGTCGGCGTTCGGTTGCGCGTCGTAGACAAGCTCGCGGAAGTTCGGGTTGCGCGCCAGCACGATGCGCGAACTGCGCCGCCACTCGACCAGACGGAACGGGCCGGTGCCGACCGGGTGCTCCATGATGCGCTCGCCGTAGGCCTCGACCACTTCACGCGCGACTGCGCCGAAGCTGTTGCCTTCAGCCAGTGCGAACAGCAGGCGCGGGCGGGGCTTGGCGAGCTTGAACTGCAGGGTGTACCGATCGATCGCCCGCAGGCCATCGATCGGCTGGTCGTAGTCGAACGGCTTCTTGCTGCTCAAAGCCTGCTCGCGCAAGGCGTCGATGCCGAGCACGCTGATCTCCTGGTACGCGGCAAGAACCGGGCTCTTGTTGACCGGATCGAAGAAGCGTTTGAAGCTGTAGACGAAATCGGCGGCCACCAGTTCGCGCGGCTTGCCCTTGAATGCCGGGTCGTCGGCGAAGCGGATGCCGGGCCGGATGCGCGGTCCAGGTCTTGAAATCGTCGCTGACCTCCGGCATCGCTGCCGCGACATTCGGAACGATCTGGTAAGGCCGCGCCAGGTGGTCGTATTTGTACAGGCCGTCGAGGATGTGCGCCAGCACCGTGCGCGAATACAGGTCGTTGATCTGCGCCGGATCGAAGCCGGTTTCGGCGGACGGGAACGCGTAACGCAGCACCTTGGCCCGCGGTCCAGGCGGTACGTCGCCTACCGGATCAGGGGATGCCGCCTCCAACGGTGGTGCGGCGAGCAGACCGGCCAGGATCAACGCGCAGCCCGCCGCAATCCACCAGCCGCCGGACCACCGGCCGGCCCGCGTCACGGCTGGGCGCGGCGCTGGATGTCGGTGTCGATATCCACGTATTTCCAGAATTCGCGGATAAAAGGATTACGTCGGAAGCCGACCACCCAGGGGTGCATCAGATCGGTGGCAATGCGGTGGCTGCTGATCTTGTACGGCACGTACGCCACCATCAACTTGCTGGCCTCCTCCATCACCCGCTCGCGTTCGGGGCCGTCGGGCATCTTGTTCTGCTTGATGTAGAGCTCGTTGAAGGCCGGCAGATCGAAGCGCGCGTGGTTGGCCTGGCCCTTGTTAGGTCCGTAGGCCAGCGCCAGAAAGGTATCGCCGTCAGGACTGCTGGCCGCCCAGGCGACGCCCCACATCATCAGCTTGCCGGCACGGGATGCCTTCAGGTTCTCCGGCCATTTGGCAGCCTTGAAGGTCATCCGGATCCCGACCGCCTTCATGCTCTTGTCCCATAACTCGACCAGCTGTCGGCTCTGCTGATCGGGCTGGGTAGCATAGTCGAGCACCAGTGGCGAGCCGTCGGGCATGTCGCGCCAGCCGTCGCCGTTCTTGTCGACATAGCCGTACAGGTCGAGCAGCGCCTTGGCGCGCGCCGGATCGTGATCACTCATCGAGGTCTTCAGATCGGGCTGATAGCCGAAGGTCCATGGCGCAATCGCCGTCTGGGCCGGCACCGCCTGGTTCTTGCGGATCAACCGAATCTCGTCCGGGCTGTTGTAGGCCAGTGCGATGGCGCGGCGCAGCGCAACCTTGTCGGGGGTGTAGCCGCCGACGATCGGGTTGTCGTGGTTGAACAACGAGGCCAGGGTCGCATCGACCAGTGGTGTGCGGTCCATCAACACGCCCTGCTTCTTCAGGTTCGGTGCCAGCTCGTTGTTCGGTATTGCGATGCCGGAAAACTCGGCCGGCAGCCGTTCGAGGAAATCGCTCTGGCCATTCAGGAAACTCAACCAGCGCGGCTGCGTCTCCTCGATGATCGAGACCTCGACCCGATCGAGCATCGGAATGCGGCGCCCTTTCAGTTTTGCCGCAATCGCCATCGATCGGGCGTCATCGGCCGGCGCCTGTTCGTCGTAGAACTCTTCCCGAAAGTCCGGGTTCCTGACCATCACGATGCGCGAACTGCGCCGCCATTCGCCGAGCTTGAACGCGCCGGTACCGACCGGGTGTTCCATGATCTTGTCGCCATAGAACTCGACCACCGGACGCGCCACCGCACCGAACACCGAACTGTCGGTCAGCAGCTGCTGATGGAAACGCGGCGACGGCTCGGCCAGGTTGAACTGCAAGGTGTAGCGGTCGAGTGCCTTGACGCCTTCGACCGGCGTGTCGTACGGAAACGCCGCCTTCGCGTCGACCACCTGTTTGCGCAATTCGCTGAGGCCCAGCAGCTTGGCGTTTTCAAGCAGGTACAGGTTCGGGCTTTTCCACTTCGGGTCGTAGTGGCGCTTGATTGAATAGACATAGTCGGCCGCGGTCAATTCGTGGCGCTTGCCCTTGAATGCCGGATCGTCGGCGAAATAGATGCCGGGTCGGATGCGGAACGTGAACTGGGTGAAGTTGCCCGAGATCTCCGGCATCGCCTCGGCGGTCAACGGCTTCATCGTGAACGGCCGCGCGAGGAAGTCGAACCTCAACAGCGTCTCGAAGATGCCCGCAGTCAGCGTGCGCGAGTACAGATCCGACAACTGCGCCGGATCGAAGCCGGTCTCGGCGACCGGAAACGCATACCGCAGCACCTTGGGTTCGGCCGACGGGCCTGGCTTGCCGGACTGCGCCATGGCCGTTGCCGCCACGGACAATGCGAGCAACGCGGTCGCGCCGGCTCGCCACAGGGAAATTGCAGACATCGATTCGACTCCTGGTCGGGCGAACAACAAAAACGGCGGTGGCTCGGCGCCTGGTCGCGGCCGTGCAGCCTGTGAAGTTTAGGGCGATCGGCGGCGCTTTCGACGCGCCGGGGTCAAACTGGCCCTGGCCTTGCTTGTATCCAGCCGCCGGTGTCGGCTTCCCTGGGCAAATGCGGGGGAAAGCCCGGCGGCACGGCCACTAGACTCTGCGACTTGAAAATCGTTCTCCGCAGCCGGCCGCCAAAAGCACGCGGCTGCCGTCAACCCCACCCAATCCGAGTGAGCAATAACCGATGGCCGCTTATCTGATCCGGCGCCTGTGGCAGATGATTCCGACCTTGATCGGGGTCGTGCTGCTGGTGTTTTTCCTGTTCAAGTATTTCGGCGGCGATCCGGCCGAGATCCTCGGCGGGCTGAATGCCAACCCCGAACAGATCGAATCGATCCGGGACCAGCTTGGCCTCAACCTGCCGGTGTGGCAGCAACTGGCCATCTTCTTCAAGCAGATCGTCACCTTCGACTGGGGCAAAAGCTGGGCCACCAACGAATCGGTCGCCACGCTGTTTGCGAGCCGCCTGCCGGCCACGCTGACCGTGATGATCCCGATCCTGATCCTCGAGGTGGTGCTGGCGATTCCGCTGGCGCTGCTGGTCGCCTACAAGCGCGGCACGCTCACCGACCGCAGCATCATGATCATCAGCACGGTGGCGTTGTCGATCTCGCTGCTGGTCTATGTGATCGTGTTCCAGTATGTATTCGCATTCCAGCTCGGCTGGTTTCCGGTGCAGGGCTGGAGCAACAGCTTCTGGACCAATCTGACGGTCTATTCGGTGCTGCCGGTGATGGTCGTCACGCTGGTGGCGCTGGCACCGCAGACCCGGCTCTACCGAAGCTTCTTCCTCGATGAGATCGGCCAGGATTACGTTCGTACCGCACGCGCAAAAGGGCTGAACGAGAAGACCATTCTGCTCAAGCACGTGTTGCGCAACGCGATGATCCCGATCCTCACCAACGTCGCGGTGGCGCTGCCCGGCATCTTTGTCGGCTCGTTCCTGATCGAGGTCTTCTTCTCGATCCCCGGCCTCGGCCGCGAGGTGCTGCTGGCGGTCAACCGCAGCGACTATCCGGTGATTCAGGCGGTGACGATCTACATCGCGGTGATCACGATGACGGTCAATCTGCTGACCGATGTGCTGTACAAGCTGGCCGACCCACGGGTGGTGCTGAAATGAGCGCCGTCCTGCAGGCAGGGCAGGCCCCTGCGGTACGTGCCGCGTCTCCCGGCGTCTGGGGCGCTGCGTGGAAGCGCTTCCGCTCCGATCGCGTGGGCATGGTGTCGCTGTTCATCGTCGCGGCATTCGGGCTGCTGGTGGTGGCGGCCGGCCTCGGGCTGGTGGCCGGAAACTGGCAGGCCGAAGTCGGTGTGCCGAATGCGCCGCCGGGTTTCGTCGGCCCGCGCGACGCGTCGACGATGACCGCGATTCCGGTGCCGAAGGGCCCGAATGTCGACATCTCCGACGTCGACCCGCTGGCGCCGCGTTATGCCGAGTGGGATGCGGCCACCGCCAAGTTCCGCACCGTCGAGACCGTCAAGGCGGAAACCCTGCCGTTCGGCGCCGACCGGCTCGGTCGTGATGTGCTGGCCAAGGCGGTGAAGGGCGCCGAGATCTCGATCATGGTCGGCGTGCTGGCGGCCCTTGCCGCAACGCTGATCGGCACCGTGCTCGGCGCACTCGGAGGCTTTTACGGTGGCAAGGTCGGCGATGTGCTCGAATGGATCTACAACGTCTTCACGTCGATCCCGGGCATCCTGCTGATCTTCACCTTTGCGGCGGTATTGAATCGCGCCGATGCGATCGTTCCGAAGGGCATCTGGAGCATCGTCGTGATTCTCGGCCTGACCGGCTGGACCGGCATCTACCGGCTGGTGCGCGGCGAGTTTCTGAAACATTCGGTGCGCGACTATGTGCGCGCGGCAGAGGCGATCGGCGCCAGCAACGCCTCGCGTATCTTCCGCCACATCCTGCCCAATGTCAGCCATGTGGTGCTGGTGCAGTTGTCGATCCATGTGGTGGGCTTCATCAAGGCCGAGGTGATCCTCAGCTACCTCGGGCTCGGTGTCGCGGTCGACCAGGTCAGCTGGGGCACCATGCTGGCCGAGGCACAGAGCGAACTGATCCTCGGCAACTGGTGGCAGCTGGTCGCGGCGACCGCGTTCATGGCGGTGTTTGTCACCGCGTTCTCGTTGTTCACCGATGCGCTGCGCGATGCGCTCGACCCCAAACTGCGCGGCCTGGAGTAGACGATGCTGTTGTCGATTGAAGATCTGCGGGTCACGTTCCGGATGGGGAACGACAAGGGCGTGATGCAACGCATCCAGGCCGTCGGCCGGGGTGATGTCGGTGTCAGTTTCGACATCCCCGAAAACACCACCGTCGCGCTGGTCGGCGAATCGGGATCAGGCAAAAGCGTCACCGCGATGTCGATCCTGAATCTGCTGCCCGACAACGCCGAGCGCAGTGGCCGGATCCGCTTCATGGAGCGTGACATCATCGGGCTGTCGATGGCCGAACTGCAGGCGTTGCGTGGCAAGGACATCGCCTGCGTCTTCCAGGATCCGATGACCTCGCTGAACCCGGTGTTCACGGTCGGCCAGCAGATCTGCGAGCCGCTGATCAAGCACCTGGGGCTGTCGCGCCGCGCGGCCTGGGCGCGCGCCGAAGCGCTGCTCGAAGAGGTCGGCATGCCCGATCCGAAACGCCGCTTGTCGGCCCATCCGCACGAGCTGTCAGGCGGCCAGCAGCAACGCGTGATGATCGCGATGGCGCTGGCCTGCGAACCCAAGCTGCTGATCGCCGACGAGCCGACCACCGCGCTCGATGTGACGATCCAGCGCCAGATCCTCGAACTGCTGGCGGGCCTGAAGAGCCGGCACCGCATGAGCATGCTGTTCATCAGCCACGACCTCGGCGTGGTCGGCGAGATTGCCGACCATGTGGTGGTGATGCGCCAGGGCACCGTACGCGAGCAGGCGCCGGTGGCCAGCATCTTCGCCGACCCGCGGGACGCGTATACCAAGGCCTTGCTGGCCTGCCGCCCGACCCTGGCGCAACGCGATTCCCGCCTGATGGTGATCGACGACCACCTCGCGGCGCAGCACAGCGGCGCCGTGGCGTCGACCACGGCGGCATCGAAGGCCAAGGATCCGAACGCCCCGGTCATCATCGAGGCCACGGGTCTGAGCAAGAGTTTCTGGCTGCGCAGCGGCATTTTCGGTCGCAAAGAGTTTCGTGCGGTCAAGAGCGCCAGTTTCAAGCTCAGGCGCGGCCATACCTTGGGCGTGGTCGGCGAATCGGGCTCCGGCAAGACCACGATGGGGCTCACTTTGCTGCGCCTGCACGAGATCAGCGGTGGGCCGGTCGGCGGCGAAGTGCGATTCGACGGCAAGGACCTGCTGGCACTCAGCCGGGCCGAGATGCTGCCGATGCGTCGACGCATCCAGGTGGTGTTCCAGAACCCCTACGCGAGCCTGAATCCGCGCTTCACGATCGGCCAGACCCTTATCGAACCGATGACCATCCACGGCATCGGCAGCGACAACGCCGACCGCGAACAGCGTGCCAGCGCGCTGCTGGCCAAGGTCGGTCTAGACGATTCGGCACTGCAGAAATACCCGCACGAATTCTCTGGCGGCCAGCGCCAGCGCGTCGCGATCGCCCGCTGCCTGACGCTGGACCCCGAGGTGCTGGTGCTCGACGAAGCGGTGAGCGCGCTCGATGTCAGCGTGCAGGCCCAGGTGCTGAACCTGTTGAAGGATCTGCAGGACGAACTCGGGCTGGCCTACATCTTCATCAGCCACGACTTGGCAGTGGTGCGCTTCATGGCAGACGAGGTGATGGTGATGCAGAACGGCGAAGTGGTCGAGCAGGCCGGCGTCGAGCAGATTCTCGACGCGCCGCGCCAGGACTACACGCGACGGCTGCTGGCTGCCATTCCGCGCGGCTACCGCGAAACCGCTTGAAATCCGCAGAGGGCGAAGTCGCTCACGATTTCGTTCCCAGGAACGGCTTTGGCGTCCCGGTCACGCGCAGAAATCTCGTTCTCCTGTAGGAGCGGCTTCAGCCGCGCTTTCTCTTTGCGGGAAATCCTGAAGCGCGGCTGAAGCCGCTCCTACTTCGGCATCAGTTGGTGACTTCCTGCTTGAACAACAGCTCGTAGATCTCGCGAATCGCATCGGCGGTGGCATCGATCTGGTACATGTAGCCCTCGGGATAGAAGACGTACAACAGATCACTCTGGTGTGCGACATGATCCTGCGAGGCATGCTGGATCATTTCGCAGCCGAAGCCGTTGTTGAGAAACTGCTGGATCTGCGGAAACTGCGCGGTGTAGTAATGCGGCGTGCCATGCAGCTTTTCCTTCAGCACACGCGGTGAGCGCTGCCCCAGGCTGCCAGCCAGCGCCGGCAGCTCGGGCGGGTGCAGATCGATCAGCCCGTACAGATCGTAGTCGCCATGGATGTAGCGCATCTCGGTCTGCGTGAAACGCGCCCAGCCACGGCCGCTGAGGTGGAAATCCTCGGCCGGGATATCCTGCTTCGACAACATGAGGCAGCCGAAATGACGGCTGATGCGCCGCGTATCGACGGCGAAGAAGCCCTTGGTCTCACGCCGACGGAAGACCTTGTTCGTCTTCTCGTCCTTCGTCTTGTCGCGCAGGAAGCTGACCCATGATTCGTGCGCCTTTCTGCTCTTGGCGTCGCTCGCAAACGCGGCATAGCTGACGACGGTCGGGTCGACCACCAGCCCGGCGCATTCGCTGAACAGGTTCAGGTCCGGTACGAAGCAGTCCTTGTCGGCGGTCTTGGGTTTGCAGTCGATCGGTTTGGGCGTGTAGTTCTTCTGCCCGATATACGCCAGCGACTTCACGTTGGTGGCCCGGACCATGATGATGTGATCGAACAGTTCGGCGGCAGCGGCAAAAACGGCGATGTCTTCGGTGCGCAGCTTCAGGAACTCGCCGAACGCGAGTGGCTGCAAGCGGGAACTGGCCACGCCGATTCGGTGCAGACGGCGACCGGCCAGGGCATCGGCATGTTTCAGCGCCATTTTTTCCCCCGGTAACGTTGCTTGGGTTCGAGCCCCGGCAACATCACCTGCAGGCGCGAGCGACCCGCATTGTTCCCGCTGCGCCGCGACGCGCCACAAGCGTTACAGCGGCTTACGTGGAAAAGTCACGCTTTGCCGCTTTCACTTCATGCCTGCTCTGCAGCCAGCTGCAGCCACACGCGGGACGCCGCGGCCATGACGCGCGCCGGCTCGAGTTGCGCCTGCGTCGCGATGGCTTGCACGGCTGCGTCGAGTTGGTCGACATCGTTCATGAGCACGTTGGCCAGCACCGACAACGCACAGATTCCCGGGCGGGGCACATTCGGCAGGCGCCGGCTCTCGCTGCTGCCAACATGATGTCGGACGCAATGCACAGCCGACAGCGCCAGGCCCCAGCTCTCGCACAACGCGGCGCCCAGTGCGTCGTGGCTGACACCGTATTCGCGGTGCTCGAGGTAGATCAGTTCGGCATCGTCCTGCGCGCCCACCAACAACGGCAGGTAGCGGGTCGGCGCGTGCCGGAACAACACCGCCTTGCCACATTCCTCGAACAGGCCGGCCGAATGCGCGGCCCAGGGGTCGATGTTCAGCGCCTCGCCGATGCGGCCCATCAACAGGCCGCGAAGCGCCGCCCGCCGCCACAAGGGCTCGAGTTCATGCGCGGCGGGAAAGACCGCGCGCAAGCCCATTTCATAAGCCACCGAGGCAACCTCACGGGTGCCGAGATAAGTCACCGCCTGGCGCACCGTCTGGACCCGTTCGGCCAGGCCATACAGCGACGAATTCACCGCCCGCAGCACGGCCGCCGCCAGCGCCATGTCGGTCTCGACCAGTTGACAGACGCGGCGGATGTCGCAGTTCTGGTCGGCCAGCAGCGCGGCCAGTCGCCCCAGCGCAATCGGCTGGGTGGGCAAGTCCACACTCAACGAGCGCAACAGGGGATCGACTGACATCCCCGGTTTTTCGGCTGCCGATGGAAGATCTTGAGTCTCCCCGCCGGCCAGCCCGGCAAGATCTGGCAGACGAAGAAAAAGGGCGCTGAGTACGCTCAGCGCCCTTTCGCATTTTTTTGCCAACCAGGTGGCTTTTTGAACCGCGACATCGGATTACCCGGGCCGCGCCTGTCATCTCCTCAACCCCCCGCCATGGCAACGCACCGGTTCAGTGCCTGCCGCGAGTGGGGCGTACTGTAGGGAAGTGTCGGCGCACCCGCATCGGGGGTTTCCCTGCGCAATCGGCGGTTCTAGTGCGGTGCAAGCGGCAATCTGATCGCCACCGACGTGCCGACACCGGGTTCACTCTCGATCGCCAGTTGGCCCTGGTGCAGTTCGACAATGCGCTTGACGATCGCCAGACCCAGACCCTTGCCACCTTCGCCGGTGGCTGGCGCAACGGTCTGGCGGCTCTGGTAGAAGCGATCGAACAGGTGTGGCAGATCGGCCTCGGCAATGCCGCGGCCACTGTCGACAACCCGCACGATGACCTGCCCGGCCTCCGGGTCGACGCCGGCCTGCAACTCGATGCGGGCGCCGGACGAGCTGAATTTCAGCGCGTTGTCGACCAGATTGGCTACGGCCCGCTCAAACAGCTCGATGTCGATGGCGGCGACCGGTCGATCTTCAGAATCATTGGCTGAGAGCGTAAGCAGGTGCACACCTTGGTTTTCGGCGCGGGCGGCGAATCGCAGGCCGATGTCGTCGATCAGCTCGGCCAGATCAACCGGCTCGAGGCGCAACTTGAACGCGGGTTCGTCGAGTTGCGCCAGTTCGCCGAGGGAGCGCACCATGCGCGCGGTGTTGCGGGTATTGCGCAAGGCGACCTCGACCAGCCGCCGCTCCTCGTCGTCGCGCAGGCCTGGCGGGTCGAGCCGGCTCCAGCGCGCTTCGAGTGTTTCCAGGCAGGCCACGGTGGCGGTCAACGGGGAACGCAGGTCGTGCGACAGGTTGCTGACGCCTTCTCGGCGAAAGTGGTCGAGGCGCCGCAAATCGTCCCACTGGCTGCGCAGCGTGGCCAGCATGGTGTGAAAACCGCGGCGCAGGCGCGCGAACTCGTCACCGTCCGGCGCGTTCAGTGCACCCACCGCCATGTCCGAAACCTGCGCCAGCGAGGGCGGCAACGCAGCGCCCGGTGCCGAAATCAGGCCGTCGCGGGTCACCGCCGCGGCCTCGGCGCTCAATTCGCGCAACGGGCGCGTCACTGTGGCGACGATCCAGGCCGCCAACAGGGTCGCGATCGCCACCACCGCCGCAATTGCGGTCAGCGCCGGGCCGACCAACGCGGATCGAAAACCGGCCGCCCGTCCGGGCGGCAGCGGCGGCTTGTCGCACACCATGTAGAGGTAGCCGACCACCGGCCCGCCAGGCAGGATCTGCTGCCGACGCAGCGGTTGCGCGGCAATCACCGCGGTGGCATCAATCCGTTGCGGATCATCGCCCTTGACATACGGCATCCCCGGCATCGGCATCGGCAGGCCTTTGCGCCGGGCCTGGAACAGCTCGATCGCCTCCTTGACCGGCCCGAGCGCGACCTTGAAGTCCGCCGGCAGGATGCTGCTTCCGGTGCCGGCCAGCACCCGCCCGGTGGCGTCCAGCAGATAGAGCTGGCTGTCGGGCTCGAGCAGCACCAGGTTGCGCAGGAAGATCGCGAAATCGTCGGGCTGGCGCTCGTACAACTCGAAGACGTTGTCGTACAGGCCGACCAGTCGGGCCAGAAAGGTGCCGGCGCGCTCGAAGGTCGATTCGTCCTCGAAGCGCTGGAACGAATAGGCCACCGTCGAAATGACGCCAATTGCGGTGATCAGGCCGGTGATGAAGATCGTCAGCGCGATCTTGAAGCGCACCGTCAAGTCGGCGCCTCGCGCATCTTGTAGCCGGCACCACGCACCGTCAGGATCAGTTCAGGCCGCATCGGATCGGCCTCGAGCTTGCCGCGCAGCCGGTTGATGTGGGTCGTCACCGTGTGTTCGTAGCCGTCGTGGCTGTAGCCCCAGACCGCATCGAGCAGCTGGTTGCGCGAGAACACATGGCCGGGGTGCTGCGCAAAATGCAGCAGCAGCTCGAATTCGCGCGCGGTGAAATCGATGCTTTCGCCGCGCACCCGCACCAGCCGCTTGACGGCCAAGATCTCCAGATCGCCGTTGCGCAGCACCGTGCCGGGGCCTTGGGCCTGGGCCTGCGCGGCGCGCAGCAGGTCGGCCCGGCGCAGCAGCGCCTTCACACGCGCCAGCAATTCGGCGAGCGAAAACGGCTTGGTCAGGTAATCGTCCGCGCCCAGCTCCAGTCCCAGCACGCGGTCGAGTTCGGTGCTCTTGGCGGTGAGCATCAGGATCGGCGTGGCGCGGCCGCGCGCACGCAGCGCCTTGCAGACTTCCAGCCCGTCCAGCCGCGGCATCATCAGGTCCAGGATCAGCAGTTCGCTGGCGCGCTCGAGCTGGCTGTCCAGCGCCGCCTGGCCATCGGCCACCGCGGCCACGTCGTAAC
>JANNNE010000212.1:0-9995 GCA_031398385.1 Ideonella sp. | reverse complement strand
GGAGCGGCTTCAGCCGCGCTACGGGATCTTCGCTTGCAAGAAAGCGCGGCTGAAGCCGCTCCTACGACGGACAACAGACAGCGATCAAACGTGCAAAAGCAGGTGCTCGCGTTCCCAAGGTGAAATCACCTTCATGAATTCTGCGTACTCGACTTCCTTCACTTCCGAATAAACGGTCACGAAGGGCCGTCCGAGAACATCGGCCAGGTCGGTTTCCTCGCGCAACAGCGTCAATGCCTCGCCGAGGCTGCGCGGCAGCTGGAAGTCGCCCAGATAGGCGTCACCCTTGCATTCGGGCGTCGGTTCGATCTGGTTCTTGATCCCGAGGTAGCCACAGGCCAGCGTGGCCGCAAGCGCGCAATACGGATTCGCATCGGAGCCGCTGACCCGGTTTTCGATGCGGCGCGCCACCGGCGTGGCCACCGGCGATCGGATTCCCACGGTGCGGTTGTCGGTGCCCCACTGGATGTTGATCGGCGCGGCGTTCGAGCGCACCAGCCGACGGTAGCTGTTGACGTAAGGCGCGAACAAGGCCATTGCCGACGGAATGTATTTCTGCAACCCGCCGATGTACCAGTAGAACTCCTTGCTCGCGCTGCCGTCTTCGTTGCTGAAGATGTTGCGTCCGGTCACCTTGTTCAGCAGGCTCTGATGAATGTGCATCGAGCTGCCCGGCTCGCCGGCAATCGGTTTCGCCATGAAGGTCGCGAACATGCCGTGGCGCAGCGCCGCTTCGCGCAAGGTGCGCTTGAAGAAGAACACCTCGTCGGCCAGTCCGAGCGGATGGGCGTGGAAGAAGTTGATCTCCATCTGCCCGGCGCCGACCTCGTGGATCAAGGTGTCGACGTTGAGCTGCATCTTCTCGCAGTACGAATAGACATCCTCGAACAGCGGATCGAATTCATTGACCGCATCGATCGAATAGGCCTGGCGCGAGGTCTCGGCGCGGCCGCTGCGGCCGATCGGCGCTTTCAGTGGCACGTCCGGATCGGTATTGCGCGCCACCAGGTAGAACTCGAGTTCGGGTGCGACCACCGGCTCCCAGCCTTCGGCCGCGAACAGGTCGCAGACATGGCGCAGCACCGAGCGCGGTGCAAACGGGATCAGCTTGCCGTTCTTGTCGAAGCAGTCGTGGATGACCTGCGCGGTCGGATCGGTGGCCCACGGCACGATTCGCACCGTGCTCGGATCGGGCCGCAGGTGCATGTCCTGGTCGGTCGGGCTGATCACGTCGTAATACGGTCCCTCGTTCGGAAACTCGCCGGTCACACCCATTGCGACAACCGCCTCGGGCAGACGCATGCCGCGATCCTCGGTGAATTTCTCGCGCGGCATGATTTTGCCGCGCGCGACGCCGGTCAGGTCGGGCACCAGGCATTCGATCTCGGTGACCCGGTGATCATCGAGCCATTGTTCGAGTTCGCTGAAGGTGAAATTGTCTCTGGATACCATGCTTGACCCTGGTTTGCAGTGTGGCCCGGATTGGCCCGCTGCAATCGCTATCGTTCCGCCACCGCCTCTGACAGCCGGGTATTGGCGCGCCGCGCTCGCCGCGCCTCGCAGGCCGCTCCGAAGGCGCGCAGCAGCTGCAGCGACACCGGATTTTCGGCCGCCCGCCACTCGGGGTGCCACTGCACACACAGGTTGAATGCGGGCGCCGACGGCAGCGAGAATGCCTCGACCAGCCCGTCTGGCGCACGCGCCTCGACCCGCAGGCCCTCGGCCAGGCGACCCACACCCTGGCCGTGCACCGAATTGACGGTCACAGGCCCGGCGCCCAACACCTGCTCGAGCAGGCCTCCGGGCAAGATGTCGACCGGGTGGGCGGGCGCGTACAAGGCCTCGGCATCGGCATCGGCGCGCCCACCGGCCCCGCGGTGCTCGTCGAGACCCGGACTGGCCTGCACCGCCTGCAGCAGGCTTCCGCCCAGCGCGACATTGGTTTCCTGCAGCCCGCGGCAGATCGCCAGCAGCGGAATGCCGGTGGCCAGACAGCTCCGGATCAGCGGCAGCGTCCAGGCATCTCGCTGCGGGTCGAGCGGCAGAGCCGGGTCAAGCACCGCTTCGCCGAAATGATCGGGGTGAACATTGGACGGCGAGCCGGTCAGCAGGATGCCGTCGGCAAGGTGCAGCAGTGCGTCGATTTCGCCCGCATCGTCGGCCGATGGAATCACCAGCGGCAACGCACCGGCCAGGCGAACCGCATCCAGATACTTCTTGCCGACGACATGGAACGGATGTTCGCCGAGCATGCGGTTGCAAGCCGGCACCAGCACGACCGGCAGCGCCTTCGCAGGGACTGCGCGCTCGGGATCGGCGGGGAAGGGCGGGTGCGGATGGTTCACGACGGATTCGAACTGTGGCTGATGGTCGATCTCTACACTAGCAGCCGGCAATGACACCTGGTGCAGCGGCCACACGGTCTTTGCGGCGGGCACCGACAACACCGATTATCAACCGCGCGCATGCGCGCCCCGCGCCTCGCCAACCCGAGCAACCACAGCGGCGGTGGCTGCGGCGACCATCACATGACAAGGTCCCGATGATGAAGCCGGTACTCGTGCTGCAACACCTTACCGACGACGGCCCGGCCTATCTGGCGACCTGGCTCGAACAGCAGGGGGTGGCGATGGACCTGCGCGGCAGCGTCGACCGCTATCCGCGCGACCTCAGCGAACACCGCGCCCTGGCGGTGCTGGGCGGCGAGATGAGCGCCAATGACGATCTTCCCGCGCTGCGTCGAGGTGAAACCCTGATTCGAGACGCAATGGCCCGAGGCGTTCCGGTCATCGGCCATTGCCTGGGCGGGCAGCTGATGGCCAGGGCGCTGGGTGCCACCGTCGGATCAGCCGCCCAGCAGGAAATCGGCTGGCAGCGCCTGGAGTGGCATCCAAAGGCATGCGAATGGTTCGGCGACGCGGTCTCGCAGTCGGCGACCCCGGAAGTATTCGAATGGCACCGTGACGCCTTCGAGCTGCCGCCCGGCGCGCAGTGGCTGGCTGGCAACGCCGCGTGTGCGAACCAGGCGTTCACGATCGGGCACCACCTGGCCATGCAGTTCCATATCGAAGTCGATCAGGACAAGCTTGCGGTCTGGACCCGGGAACACGATCCGGTCGAATACAGCAAGCGCGGCGTCGACATCGGCGCCATTCAGAGCACGATCGAGATTCATCGGGAGGTGGCGGCCCGCCTGGCCGCGCAGCAGCGAGTGGCAGCCTGCGCTTATCGACGCTGGCTGAACGGCACGTGATGGCGCCTGCCGGGTCCCGTCCGGCCAACGAATTTCACGCAGGCGCCTGATCTTTCACGATATGGAATGTCGGATGTTGCAGCGCAGCAGAAATTTTCATCGTATGGTGAATCACTTCCGCATCATGGAATCGCATTCTTAAGCTGTTGATTTAACGCAATAAAGTTTTTAGTCTTATATAAGACATAAGTCTGGCAAAAGTGTCTGGCTCCGGCTAGGATTGACTCCGAATTCAAGCCAATTCATCCCATCAGTCACCGCAATGGAGCTTTCATGACAACGCTGACCCGAGACCAACAAATTGCAGCCCTCGAAAAAGACTGGGCCGAGAACCCGCGCTGGAAGGGCATCAAGCGGGGCTACAGCGCAGCCGACGTGGTGCGTCTGCGTGGCTCGCTGCAGATCGACCACACCCTGGCCAAGCGCGGCGCCGACAAGTTGTGGAACCTGATCAACACCGAGCCCTTCGTCAATACGCTCGGTGCGCTGACCGGCAACCAGGCCATGCAGCAGGTCAAGGCCGGTCTGAAGGCGATCTATCTGTCGGGCTGGCAGGTGGCCGGCGACGCCAACAGCAATGGCGAGATGTACCCGGACCAGTCGCTGTATTCGGTCGACTCGGTGCCCAAGGTCGTCAAGAAGATCAACCAGACGTTTGCCCGCGCCGACCAGATCCAGTGGTCCGAAGGCAAGAACGACATCGACTATTTCGCACCGATCGTCGCCGATGCCGAAGCCGGCTTCGGTGGCGTGCTGAATGCCTTCGAATTGATGAAAGCGATGATCGAGGCCGGTGCCGCCGGTGTTCACTTCGAAGACCAGCTGGCCGCTGCCAAGAAGTGCGGCCACATGGGTGGCAAGGTGCTGGTGCCCACGCGTGAAGCCGTCAGCAAGCTGGTGGCAGCCCGCCTGGCCGCCGACGTGATGGGTGTGCCGACCATCCTGCTGGCCCGCACCGACGCTGAGGCTGCCGACCTGGTGACCAGCGATGTCGACCCGATCGACCAGCCGTTCTTCACCGGCGAGCGCACCATCGAAGGTTTCTATCGCAGCAAGAACGGCATCGACCAGGCGATCTCGCGCGGCCTCGCGTATGCCGAATACGCCGACCTGATCTGGTGCGAAACCGGCACACCGGACCTGGCCTTCGCCAAGCAATATGCGGATGCGATCCACGCCAAGTTCCCGGGCAAGCTGCTGGCCTACAACTGCTCGCCGAGCTTCAACTGGAAGAAGAACCTCGACGACGCGACCATCGCCAAGTTCCAGCGTGAACTCGGCGCGATGGGCTACAAGTTCCAGTTCATCACGCTGGCCGGTTTCCACGCGCTGAACTACGGCATGTTCGACCTCGCCTACGGTTATGCGCGCAACAACATGACGGCCTTCGTCGAGTTGCAGGAAAAGGAGTTCGCCGCCTCCGAGCGCGGTTTCACCGCTGTCAAGCACCAGCGCGAAGTCGGTACCGGCTATTTCGATGCGGTGACGACGACGATCGAGGCCAATGCGTCGACCGCCGCGCTGAAGGGCTCGACCGAAGACGAGCAGTTCTTCGAGGCCAAGAAGCACGGCTGATCTGAGGAGCGTCGCGGCCGAGCCGGCCCCGACCTCGATCCACCAAGCCGCCAGGCCCGATGCCTGGCGGCTTTTTTTCGGTGTATATCTGTCGGGAGGTTCTGTGAGGATCTCTTGTAGGAGGGGCTTCAGCCCCGATTCCTTGCCTCCCGCACCCCGAATCGCGGCTGAAGCCGCTCCTACCAGCCTGCAGGCTTCAGATCAGAGAGCCACCGGGGCCGCCCGCCGCACCTTGCCGACCGCGCGCGGCCGGCGGGGCGGCTCGCTCAACACATCGATGGTGACCGAGCCGTCGTACGCGGCAAGCACCAGATCGCGCATGTGCAGCAGGTGCTCACGCCAGAATCGCTCGATGCCCGCTGAATCACCATTGCGCATCAGCTGCACCGCCTGTTCGCGGCTGCGAATGCTCTCCTGACGCAGTTTGTCGACACTGGCGCGGGCGATCGTCCGCTCGGTCACGTGTTCATGCTGGCGTCGGATGATGTCGAAGATCAATGATGCCAGCAGGTGGATGGTCTGGTTGCCGCTGTGCCGGGTGATCAGCAGCGAAAACTCGGCGCTCAGGTCGGCATAACGAATCAGGTCGCTGCGCGCCGCCTCCTTGGCCTGTGCGATATTGGCCTCGAGGTCGGCCAGCGCGACCGGATTGTGATGGGTGGCCAGCAAGGCAGCGGCCGGCGGCTCGATGATGGTACGTGCCAGCCACACGTCCTGCAGCGTCGTTCCTGCAAGCTGCAGGAAGACGCCCACCTGCCGCGACACCGGGCCGAGGTCGATGTCGCTGACCCGTGCGCCACCGTGTTTGCCACGGCTGATGCTGATCAGCGACTCCGACTCCAGCAGGCGCAGCGCCTCGCGCATGGTCGGCCGCGAGATCTCGAATTCGGTCTGCAGCACGCTCTCGGGGTGCAGCTTGTCGCCGGGCCGCAGACGACCGCTGACGATCTGGTGTCGCAGTTCGGCGGCAACCCGTTCAGCCGCCTTCGGCGCCTTGCCGTTGACCAGGGAGGTTGCGGGTCGTCGGATCGGCGCTGGCGTGGGCATGAGGGATTATGGCAAGGGGTAACTGGTTTCACGCGGTACGGGTGCGAGCAAGGCGTTCACCCCCAGCGCTCGCCACAGCGGTCATCCAAGCCATCGGCTCAGTCACCGCCGATGGCTCGCGCCGCCTTCAAGCGGTCGATTTCCGCGTCGCTGCATCCTTGCTCGCGCAGCACCGCGCGGGTGTGTTCGCCCAATGCCGGCGGCGGATTGCCGGCCGGCGCCACCTCGCCGTCGAAACGCACCGCCCGTGCCACCGTCCGGATGCTGCCGAACTGCGGGCTGTTGTATTCCTGAACGATTCCGGAGGCCAGGATCTGCGGGTGACGGCCCAGTTCGGCCAGCGTGTTGACCGGCGCGAACGGCACGCCGGCATCGAGGAAGGCGCGTTCCCAGTCGGCCCGAGGTCTGGCGGCGAGCAGTGGGCGCAGGATTGCCATCAATGCGTCGTAGCCGGCCCGACGACCGGCATTGCTGGCGTAATCCGTGTGTTCGGCCAGTTCCGGCCGCTCGATCGCGACGCAGAACTGCTGCCACAACTTGTTGTTGCCGCAGGCGATGAACAGCCAGCCGTCACTGGCCTCGAATGATTCATACGGCACGTTGTCGGACATCGCGTGGGCGGACGCCGGCGGCGCCTGGTTGTCTTCCGCGGCCCAGGCCCGCTGCAGACCCCAGGCCTGCAAGGCCATCGCGGAGTCGGCCAGACAGGCCTCGACATGAGCGCCTCGCCCGGTGGCCTGGCGCTCGATGATCGCGGCGAGGATGCCGGCAAAGGCGTTCTGCCCGGTGGTGAAATCGATCAGCGGAATGTTGATTCGTGCCGGCGCTGGCTCGCCTTCCACCGGAATCTTCATCATCCCGCTGAAGGCCTGCATCATCGGGTCGTAGCCCCGTGCATGGGCCATCGGTCCACGCTCTCCGAACGCGGAGATCGTGCAATAGATCAGACGCGGGTTCAATTCCTTGAGTTGCTGGTAGCCCAGTCCGAGGCGCTCCATCACGCCCGCGCTGAAGTTCTGCAGCACGATGTCGCAGTTCGCTGCCATCTGGCGGACGATCGCGCTGCCGTCCTTGCTCTTCAGATCGACCACGACGCTGCGCTTGTTGCGGTTGACGACCAGGAACAGCGTGCCCGAGCCGGCCTGTCCGGTGTGGAAGGGCTGCCAGTTGCGTGAATCGTCACCGGTCAGCGGCTCGATCTTGACCACGTCGGCGCCATAGTCGGCCAGCAGCTGGCCGCAGTGCGGCCCGGCGAAGATGGTCGAAAAATCGAGCACCTGGGTGCCTGCCAAGGGTTTCATGCCGTCTCCGCTGCTTGCTGATGGGCCCGCCTCGCACCTCGCGAGGGTGTTCAGCTTAAATGGTTAGATATTAAAAAGCAACCGGTTCTGCTTGCCGTCTACGGGTAAACGAGCGCAGAAAAAGTTGTCTCTAAATAGTTGACTATTTAGAATGAACCACGATAATAGTTAGACATTTGAAACGAGGCCGAAAGGCGGGTGCTGGGAGTGTCTATGAACTGGCCGACCGTGATCTACAGCGAGGAAGTGATGCGCGAAGGCTTCGGCATCGCCGACACCGCGATCCCGCTGCAAGCGCGCCTCGAGTTGCTCGAGGCCCTGTCGGATACCGGCCTGCAACGCATCACCGTCGGCGCGTTCGTCAGCCCGCGCTATGTGCCGCAGATGGGCTGCTTCGAGGAGTTGCTTGGCGCGATCAAGCCACGTCCGGGCGTGCAATACCTGACCTTCGCGCACAACCGCAAGGCGCAGTTGAAGGCGCTGCAGTTCGCGCCGCCGCTGACGGTGGAGGAGGATGTCTGCACGCTGTTCCAGGACATCTGTGATGTGCATCAGCGGCGCAATGTCAACCGCTCGATCGAGGACGCGATGGCCGGCTGGCACGAGACCATCGCCGAAGGCCGTTCGCGCGGTCTGACGCAGGCCCGGGCGGCGATTGCTTCGGCCTGGGGCTCCAACTTTCTCGGCAGGTTCTCGCAGGACTACCGCATGTGGTCGCTGCAGCAGCAGATCGACGCGCTTCAAGGCGCGGGGCTGGAGGTGGTCGAGATCGGCCTGCACGATTCGCAGAGCTTCTGCCTGCCGCACGAGATGGAAGCAGACATCCGCGAGATCAAGCGTCGCTGGCCGACGGTGAAGCATTTTCACCTGCATATGCACGACGCCCGCGGCATGGCAATGCCCTGCATCTATGCGGCACTGCGCAACCTGGATGCCGACGACACCGTGCTGATCGAAGGTACGCTCGGCGGCATCGGTGGCGGTCAGTATTGCGGCAACGGCATCGCATCGGGCATGGCGCCCACCGAAGACTTGCTGCACATGCTCGACGGCATGGGCATCGAGACCGGGGTCGACCTCGGCAAGCTCATCGAGTGCGTCTGGCTGCTCGAACGCATCATCGGCCAGCGTGCCTTCGGCCATGTCTCGAAGGCCGGCCCGCGCCCGCAGACGCCTGCCGAGTTCTACGACCCGAATCTGCCGGCAGTCGAAACACTCGATGCCGCGCGCCACTTCAGGCTCGGCCCGCAGGCCTGCGCCGCGGCCGGTTATTCACCGTGGAAACAAGCGATCACCGGTCCGTGGTTCACGGGCCCCGAACACGCGAAGGCGTGAACTGACCGCGCATGACGCGCGCAAGCCAAGGAAACAGCATGGACTTCAGCCTCACCGACAACCAGATCATGATCCGCGACTCGGTTCGCGCCTTCGCCGAGAAGGAACTGGCGCCAAAATACCAGCACTGGGATCGCACCGGCGAATGGTTGACCGACGACTACATGAAGAAGATCGTCGACATGGGCCTGCTGCGCCTGCGTCTTCCCGAGAAGTACGATGGCCAGGGCTATTCGTTCGTCGACTGCGGTCTCGTCTGTGAAGAGATCGGCCGTGCCGATCACCAGATCCGCTACATCGTCTCGAATGCCATCCACCTCGGCGAGATGGCGTCGTCGATGCACCCGTCGTTGCAGGAGGAGTGGATCCCGCGCATTGCCAGCGGCGAGATGATGTCGCTCGCCTTCACCGAGCCGCGCGGCGGCGCCGATGCCGGCAACATCACAACCAAGGCGGTGCGCGACGGCGATCACTGGGTGCTGAACGGCGAGAAGACCTCGATCACCTTCACCGGCGTCTCGAAGGTGGTGTTCGTTTCGGCCCGCACCGGCCGCCCCGGCCCGCGCGGGTTGTCGTTCTTTTGCGTGCCCACCGATACGCCCGGCCTGTCGACCAGCAACTTCGAACGCATGGGCCAGAAGCTCGACCGTGGCGGCAGCATGTTCTTCGACAACGTGCGCGTGCCGGCGATCAACATGATCGGCAAGGAGAACGAAGGCTTCATCTGGGCCATGACCATCATCGGCTACAACCGCAACTTCGTTCCGCTGGCCTGCATCGGCGCCGCGCAGAAGTCGCTCGAAGAGACGATGGAGTATCTGAAGCAGCGCCAGATCATGGGCAAGTCGGCTACCAAGTGGCAGGGCGTTGCACAGGAGCTCGCGATCAGCGCAACCCAGCTCGAGGCCGCGCGCATGCTCTGCTACAAGGCGCTGTCGCTGAAGGACAAGGGCCTGCGCCACGATGCCGAGTCGTCGATGGCCAAGTGGTGGGGCGTCAAGGTGGCCAACGAGGTGCTGTACACCTGCATGCGACTGAACGGCCACTACGGCTGGGCCAAGGACCTGCCGCACGAGCAGCGCCTGCGCGACTGCCTGGGCATGGAGTCGGCCGACGGCCCGCGCGAGGTCCACCTGGGCATCATCGCGCGCGACATCCTCGGCAAGGATTTCGCACCGTTCTGAGCGCTTGCCCGACCGGCGATTGCCGCACCGCTGCAAAGGCAGGCGACGTCGGCTGCTGCCGAACAGGCTGAACGAGGAGGAAGAGTCGATGGGACCGCTGCAAGGCATCAAGGTGATCGAACTCGCGGGCATCGGCCCGGGGCCCATGGCCGCGATGCTGCTGGCCGACATGGGCGCCACCGTGCTGCGGGTCGACCGCAAGCAGCCCAGCGGTCTGGGCGTGCAGCGACCGCAGAAATACGACCTGCTGCTGCGCAACCGGCGCTCGGTGCCGGTCGATTTGAAAGATCCGCGCGGCAC
>JANNNE010000184.1:0-2742 GCA_031398385.1 Ideonella sp. | reverse complement strand
CGGGTGCGCTGATTCGTCTCTCGTTCGCGCTGCGCCACAAGGCGCTGGCCTATGACAAGCCCGTACCCTGGCACTGGGCCGTCATCGGCACGCTGATCCTGATCGGCACGATCTGGGCCATCAAGCCCGATCCGCAGCCGGTGCAGGCTGCCGCGCCGCCGGTCACATTCGCCGAGGTGCAGGGCATCATCACCCAGCGCTGCGCGATGTGCCACAACGCGCAACTGGCGCAGAAAAACGTCGCGCTGCACACGCCCGAGTTGCTCGGCCAGCACGCCCAGCAGGTCTACCAGCAGGTGGTGGTGCTGAAGCTGATGCCCATGAACAACGCCACCCAGATCACCGAAGACGAACGCGGCGCGATCAAGCGCTGGTTCGAGGCCGGGGCCAGGCTGAACTGATCCCCACCCGCGCGGCCATCGCGACAAGCGCCGATACCTGCATCCAGTCAATCCCCTGTCACCATCGAAGCTGGCCGCTGGGAGGCTCCTACGATTTCTCGGTCCGATGTCGGTGCCCGGCGCACCACCACCAGCTTCGGCTACGATTACGATCTGTCCAAACGCACCGATGTGTACGCTGTCTTCATGAGCGACAAGATCAGCGGCCTGTCCAAAGGCAATAACTTCGCCGTCGGCATCCGGCACCGTTTTTGACCCCATCCATTCTGACCACCGCGCCAGCCCGGTTACGGGTGCGAGCCAGCCAATGACGGCGCGGCGGCCCGCGCGCAGCGAACAGCAGGTGCGCACCGATCTGGCTGCCGCTTTCCGCCTCGCCGCGCTGGCGGGTTGGGACGACACGATCTACACCCACTTGTCGGCAGCGGTTCCCGGCGAGCCGGGCGTCTATCTGATCAATGAATTTGGCCTCGGCTTCGACGAGGTCTGCGCATCGAATCTGGTCAAGGTCGATCTGAGCGGACGGGTGATCGACGGCTCCGGACGCTGTGTCAATCCAAGCGGTTTTGCAATCCACGGTGCGATCCATGCGGCCCGTCCCGATGTCGAGTGTGTGATCCACCTGCATGCGCCCTGGGGAGTGTCACTGTCGATGCTGCCGTGCGGATTGCTGCCGACCTCGCAGTGGGCGATGCGTCTGCATGGCCGGCTCGGTCGACATTCATACGAAGGCCTGGCATTGGGCGCTGATGAACAAGCACGGCTGACCGCCAATCTCGGTATGCTCGATGGCCTGATCCTGGTCAACCACGGCACGCTGACGGTCGGTCGCAGCGTTGCCGAAGCCTTCATGCTGATGCACATTCTGGAACGCGCCGCCCGCGCCCAGCTGCGGGCCATGGCGGCTTCCGGCGGACGGGTGGCGACGGTCGACAGGGAACTGGCGGAGTTGACGCTGCAGCAATGGCGCGGCGATGGCAGCGAATGCGACGGTGACGCCGAATGGCCAGCCCTGCTGCGCCGTGCCGACCGCTTGTCGCCGGGTTATCGTGACTGACCCGATCGATCCTCAGGAGACACCACGATGCCGACCCTCCGCGTCGAATTGTTCGAAGGCCGCACACCGCAACAGAAGGCCACACTCGCCAAGGAATTGACCGACGCCTGCGTACGCGTGCTCGGCGGCAGTGCCGATGGCGTCGATGTGCTGTTCTTCGACATCGCCCGCCAAGACTGGGCCACGGGCGGGACCTTGTGGAGCGAAAAGGGTGCGGCGCCGACGGTTGGCAGCAGTTGAGGCGTGCCAGGCTTGGCTGGACCCTCAATCGCGGCTGAAGCCGCGCCTACAGCAGATAGGCGTCAATCACGGTCGAGATTTTTCCCGTAGGAGCGGCTTCAGCCGCGCTCCCACAGAATTCGAGCTCGGTGGGCAGCGGGTGGCTGCTTCCTCTCTGCAGGGCTGCAGCCGCAATCTTTGGTGGGCTATCGAGAAATTCCCGTACATGGCCGTCCGGGTGTTCTGTGGGAGACGCCTTCAGGCGCGATTTCCCCAACGGCAACGAGCATTCGCCGAATCGCGCCTGAAGGCGCTCCCACAGAATTCGCGCGTCGCACATCGTTTGGGGGTGTACCTTTCCTGACCTACGATCACGCCCGCCACCACTCTCCCGTCAGCGTCCGTTGCATGAACGTGATCAGGCTGGTCACCTTCGACGGCACGAATTTCGGCGATGGAAACACCGCATGCATTTCCTGCGTCGGCAGGCCGTGGTCGATCATCAGCGGCATCAGCTTGCCATCGTCGATCGACGCCCCGGCCACGTACCACGGCAAAACCGCTACACCCATGCCGGCACGGGCTGCAGCCAGCACCGCACATAATGTTTAAGTTGCCAGATGGTTTCGAACCAAATAAGATTACGAGGGAAGTGATCAATGTGGAAAAAAATTATATCATCCAACAGAATGATTACTTAAACCTTGAAGTCTATTCTAACAAGGGTGAAAAGTTAATCGATCCCAATCCTGAACTTTCGAATGCTTCATCCAACCAGCAAACCACAGATATTGACCAAACCAAATATCTGGTAGACTTACAAGGCATCGTTAAATTTCCCATGATTGGAGAAATAAAATTAGAGGGGCTAACTCTGAGGCAAGCGGAAGAAATAATTCAAAAAGAATATCAAATCTATTTTAAGGAACCTTTCGCTTTGCTCTCCTATGCAAACAAAAGAGTTGTAGTGTTAGGCGCGCCAGGAGGACAGGTGATTCCATTGGCAAATCAAAATGTTACACTTGTTGAAATTCTGGGACTGGCAAAGGGGCTTGATAACCTCGC
>JANNNE010000141.1:0-5517 GCA_031398385.1 Ideonella sp. | reverse complement strand
CGAGCGGGCGCGCGCCAGCCGCAGGATTGCAGTCGTCGCGTGCGCGCTGCTGCTGGTGGCCTGCGCCAGCAGCGACAACCGCCGATCGCAGCCGCCTCGGCCGGGCGCAGCACCGGCCTGGGAAGTCGACGGCCCCGGCCTGTCTCCGCCCTCCGATCTGGCCGGTGTTCCCGATGCCGAACCAACGGTCGAGGCGATGCGCAGCGGCCCGATGCGGCCTTACGAGGTGAGGGGCCGAAGCTATACGCCGATCACCGAAGACATCGCGCATGTCGAACGCGGCCTGGCATCCTGGTACGGTCGAAAATTCCATGGCGGGGCCACCGCGAGCGGCGAGCGCTACGACATGTATGCCATGAGTGCCGCCCACTCGACCCTGCCATTGCCGAGCTTCGTGCGGGTACGCAACCCGGCCAATCAGCGCGAGGTGATCGTCCGCGTCAACGACCGTGGTCCGTTCCATCCAGGTCGCATCATCGACCTCAGCTACACCGCCGCATTCAAGCTCGATCTGCTGCGTGGTGTGGCCCCGGTCGAAATCGAACGGATCACGAACAGCGAGATCGTGGCCGGCACCTGGCGACGCGGCCCACAAGCTGTCGCGGCGCGCAGCGCAGTCGCCGAGCCCATGCGGCGCATGAGCCAGGCGGTTGCACTGGTCCGCGTCGACGAATCGAAGCGGGATCGGCTGGTCGCTCAAAGGTCCCAAACGCCCCCGTCGTCTCAGACGCTCCAAGCGCCTCCAACGCCTCAAGCGTCACAAGCGTCACAAGCTACTGTGTCGGAGGTGGCGGTGAGGGCTCTTTCGGGCGTTGCCGTGGCTACACCGATGCCAGTCGCCGCGCCATCGCCGATCACCGTCGCGGCATTGCCGACGGCTGATTCAAACCCGATCCAGCCCGCGACGCCGAACGATTTCGACGGCTACTGGGTGCAGCTCGGTGCCTTCCGGTTTCGCGATGGTGCCGAGAATTTCCAGCGCCAGGTGGTGGCCGATCTGAGCTGGCTTGCGCCGGTGCTGTCAGTGCGCAGCGATGCCGACCTTCATCGACTGCAGGCCGGCCCGTATGCCGATCGCGAGCAGGCCGCCGGCGTGGCGCAACGCCTGCGCGATTCGCTGCAACTGGTGCCGGTGATCGTCGAACGGCGTTGACCCGAGCACCCACGGCGCGTTCCAGTTTATGTAGGAGCGGCTTCAGCCGCGCTACGGGGTCTTCGCTTGCAAGAAAGCGCGGCTGTAGCCGCTCCTACGAAAACGGCGCATTACCGCCCGCCACTCACATCCAAAATCGCACCGGTCGTATAACTCGCGCCATCACCGAGCAGCCAGCAGATCGCCGCGGCGATTTCATCGGCCCGGCCGACCCGCCGCATCGGAATCAGCGAGACCGATTGTTGCGCGCGGTCGGCCTGGCCGCCTGATGCATGAATCTCGGTGTCGATGATGCCGGGTCGCACCGCGTTGACGCGGATGCCTTCGTTCGCCACCTCGCGTGCCAGCCCGATGGTGAAGCTGTCGATCGCGCCCTTGCTCGCGGCGTAGTCGACATAGAGGCCGGGCGAACCCAGCGTCGCGGCCACCGACGACAGGTTGACGATGCTGCCGCCGCTGCCGCCATGCAGCGTGCTGAACCGCTTGACGGCTTCGCGCGCGCACAACATCGTTCCGAACACATTGATCGAGAACATGCGCTGGATGCGCGCCATCGTGAGCTGATCGACCCGGGTCTGCATGTCGACCACGCCGGCGTTGTTGATCAAGCCTTGCAGGGGCGGCAATTCGGCATCGATGCGCTTGAACATCGCCATCACCTGCGCCTCGTCGGAAACATCGGCCTGCACGGTGTTGGCCGGCACACCCAGCGCGCCGGCCCGGGCTGCTACCGATTGCGCGGCTTGCGCATCGCGGCTGTAATTGACGGCCACTGCCCAGCCGAGCTTGGCGCAGGTGATGGCGCAGGCGGCACCGATGCCACGGCTCGCGCCGGTGATCAGGACTGTTTTCATGTCGATCATTGTGCTGCCGCTGGCGCGTCACAATCAAGCATTCGCCCATCAAGCATTCGCATATCTGCATTCATGCAGACCAGGAGACAAGCCATGCAACGCCGTACCCTCATTGCCGCCAGCGCCGTCGCACTGGCGATCCCCCACCTGGCACGCGCCCAGGCGATCGAGAAAGCCGCGCTGACGATTGCGGTTGGCGGCAAGAACCTGCTGTATTACCTGCCGTTGACGATCGCCGAAAGTCTCGGTTATTTCAAGGCCGAAGGGCTCGATGTCACGGTGGCCGATTTCGCGGGCGGCTCGAAGGCCTTGCAGGCCGTGGTCGGCGGCAGTGCCGATGTGGTGTCGGGTGCGTTCGAGCACACACTGAACATGCAATCCAAGGGTCAGGCGATGCGTGCCTTCGTGCTGCAGGGCCGGGCGCCGCAGATCGTGCTGGGCATCAACCCGAAGACGATGCCGAACTTCAAGACGGTTGCCGACCTGAAGGGCAAGAAGATCGGCGTCACCGCGCCGGGCTCGAGCACCAACGTGATGGTCAATTTCGTGCTCGCCAAGGCCGGGCTGAAGCCGACCGATGTCTCGATCGTCGGTGTCGGCGCAGGCAGCGGCGCGGTGGCGGCGATGCGCTCCGGCCAGATCGATGCGATCAGCAACCTCGATCCGGTGATCACCTTGCTGCAACGCAGCGGCGACCTGAAGATCATCTCCGATACCCGCATCGTCGCCGAGTCCGAGAAGGTCTTCGGTGGTCCGATGCCGGCGGGCTGCCTGTATGCGCCGCAGTCGTTCATCGACAAGAACCCGAATACCGTGCAGGCGCTGGTCAATGCGATCGTGCGTGCCGACCGCTGGATCCAGGCCGCCGGCGCGAGCGACATCGTCAAGGCCGTCCCCGAGTCGTATCTGCTCGGCGACCGCGCGGTCTACATCGACGCCTTCATGGCAAGCAAATCGGCGCTGTCGCCCGACGGCATGTTCCCCGACGCCGGCCCGGCCACCGCGCTGCGCGCCCTGAAGAGTGCCGATGCCAAGCTCGACGATGTCAAGTTCGACCTCGGCGCGGTGCACACCAATGCCTTCGTCAAGAAGGCCATAGCGAAATATCCGAAGGCATGAGCGACCCGGTCCGGCCGTCCGAAGGGTGCGCTGGCGCCCCTCACGGAGGAGCCCGCGAATCGGAGGGTGAATCGATGACCGGTGCAGGCGGGCCACCGGCGCTGCGTTTCAGCGGTGTTTCGTGCACCTTCGTCTCGCCCGATGCGCCGGGCCAGCGCTACACCGCGGTGCAGGGTGTCGATCTGACCATCGCGGCGGGTGAATTCGTCTCGGTGGTCGGCCCCACCGGCAGCGGCAAGAGCACCTTGCTGAACATGGCGGCCGGCCTGCTGGCGCCGAGCACCGGCACCGTCGAGGTCTTCGGTGAAGACCTGGCGCAGGCTGCAGACGGCGTCAACCGACGCGCCGGCTACATGTTCCAGACCGAGAGCCTGATGCCGTGGCGCACCGCGTTGTCGAATGTGATGGCAGGGCTCGAGTTCCGCGGCGTCGCGCCCGACGATGCACAGGCCCAGGCCGAGGCCTGGCTGCAGCGTGTCGGGCTCGGCGGTTTCGGAGACCGTTATCCGCATCAGCTGTCGGGCGGCATGCGCAAACGCACCAGCCTGGCCCAGGTGCTGGCGCTCGACCCCGACATCATCCTGATGGACGAGCCGTTTTCGGCGCTCGACATCCAGACCCGTCAGCTGATGGAAAACGAGGTGCTGGACCTGTGGTCGTCGAAAAAGAAGGCGGTGCTGTTCATCACGCATGACCTCGACGAAGCGATCGCGATGAGCGACCGCGTGGTGATCCTCAGCTCGGGCCCGGCGGCACGCCTGATCGGCGAGTTCGCAATCGACCTGCAGCGCCCGCGCGATGTTGCCGAGATCAAGGGCACCTCGGAATTTCTGGCCTTGCACAGCGCGATCTGGGCGGTGCTGCGCGACGAGGTGCTGAAGGCCTATCAGCAACAGTTGAAAGTGGCTTGAACGATGTGGAAATGGATTCGCCCGCGAGCGGCCACCTTGCGCGTGTGGCAGCTCGGTCTGCTGGTGCTGATCTTCGTCAGCTGGCACCTGTTGACCGTGCCCGGTCTGCTGCCGACCTTCGTCTTCGAGAACGATCGCCAGGCCTCGTTCTTCTTCGGCGAGCCGCTGCGGATCTTCAGCCGAATCATCGACTGGTTCTTCATCAACCGCGACATCTACGAACACCTCGCCGTCACGCTGATCGAGACCGTGCTGGCGTTCGGCATCGGCACAGCGTTGGGGTTGGGCTGCGGCTTGTGGCTGGCATTGAGCCCGATGGCCGCGGCGATTCTCGACCCCTACATCAAGGCGTTGAACAGCATGCCGCGGGTCATCCTGGCGCCGATCTTCGCGGTCTGGTTCGGTCTCGGCATCGCCAGCAAGGTGGCGCTGGGCGTGACGCTGGTATTTTTTATCGTCTTCTTCAACGTCTACCAGGGCGTCAAGGAAGTCAGTCCGGTGGTGCTGGCGAATGCGCGCATGCTCGGCGCCAGCCAGCGGCAACTGCTGCGTCACGTCTACCTGCCGAGTGCGACCAGCTGGGTATTCAGTTCGCTGCACACCAGCGTCGGCTTGGCCTTCGTCGGTGCGGTGGTTGGTGAATACCTCGGGTCGGCGCGCGGCGTCGGCTACCTGATCCTGCAGGCCGAAGGTTCGTTCGACATCAATACCGTGATGGCTGGCATCCTGGTGCTGACCGCGTTTGCGCTGGCGCTCGACGGCGCGGTCGGCGTGGTCGAGAAACGGCTGATGAAATGGCAGCCGCGCTCGGGGGAATCCGAAAAGCTCTGACGCTCGAAGGTCTGGCCGCGGTCCGGATAATGGCCGGATCACAACGACCACGCGCACCCGTCGATATGGCCAAGGATTTTTCGGCGATGGAGAACAGCAATCCATCGGCCAACCCGAGCATTCATGAGCTGAGCGATCCGCTGCGCCGCCAGGTCTTGCGTGGCGGTGCCGCTTGTGCGATCGGTGGCTTGCTGGCGCCGCTGGTGGCAGGCTGCGCAAGCGCCGTTCCAGGCCGCGGCGCCTCGCCCGTTGCCGCACCTGCACTGATCGGCTTCGCATCGGTTGCACCGGGCATGACCGATGCGGTCGTGGTGCCACGGGGATATTCAGCGTCGGCGCTGGCGCCGTGGGGCGAGCCGGTCGGCATCGCCGGGCAGATGCCGGCCTTTGCGCCCGACGCCAGCAACAGCGCGGCCGACCAGGCCGTGCAGATGGGCATGCACCACGACGGCATCCACTATGTCGCGCTCGACGGCTCGCGCCGCGGGCTGCTGGTGATGAACCATGAATATACCGACGACGGCCTGCTGCATCCCGACGGCATGGCCATCTGGTCGGCGCAGAAGGTGGCGAAAGCGCAAGCCGCCCACGGCATCTCGGTGATCGAGGTCGCGATCGACGATGCGGGACGCTGGCAGATGGTGCGGCC
>JANNNE010000133.1:0-5512 GCA_031398385.1 Ideonella sp. | reverse complement strand
TTCTCGATCGCGTCGGGCGTGTGGGCATAGTCGACCACCACCTCGACGGCGTTCGCATGCTCGTTGTCGACCCGCTGCATGCGGCCCGGCACCGCCGACAAGGCTTCGCAGGCCGCCGCCGCGTCGCGCAGCGGCACGCCGGTGGCGCGCAAGCCGCCGATCACCGCCAGCAGATTAGACACATTGAATTCACCGATCAGGCTGCTGCGAACCGGCACCACGGCGCCGTCTTCGACCAGATCGAACGACAGACCGCCATCGCGATACGCCACCTGCTGCGCCGTCAGCCGAGCAGAAGGGTCGACGGCCGAATAGGTCCAGAGATCGAGCGGACGGTCGCGCAGTTCGTCGGCCAGCGCCCGCCCCTTGGCATCGTCCAGGTTGACCACCGCTGCGCGCAGTCCGCTCCAGTCGAACAGGCTTCGTTTGGCCTTCCAGTAACTCGCCATGTCGGCGTGATAGTCGAGGTGGTCCTGGGTGAAATTGGTCAGCAGTGCGATCGCGATGCGGGTCCCCGCCAGCCGCTGCTCTTCGATGCCGATCGAAGACGCCTCGATCGCGCAGGCACCGAAGCCCTCGTCAGCAAATCGCCGGAAGGCCTGCTGCAGCGACAGCGGATCCGGCGTCGTCAGCCCGGTAGACACCAGATCCGGCGGGCTGCCGATGCCCAGGGTTCCAACCACGCCGCAGCGCCGGCCGAGCGAGGTCAGGGCCTGCGCGAGCCACCACGCGGTCGATGTCTTGCCGTTGGTGCCGGTGACGGCGAGCACCTGCAAGGCATCGCTCGGGTGGCCGAGGAAAGCAGCCGCCAATTCGCCACAAGCCGCTTTCAGATCGACCATGGCCGCGATCTGCGCCCTGCCTTCGAACCCGAAGCCCTCGACGCCAGCGGCCTCGACGATGCAGGCCATTGCCCCGGCCGACAGTGCGGCGTCGACATGAACGCGGGCATCATGCGCATGGCCCGGCCAGGCGATGAAGGCATCCCCGGGTTGCAGCAGCCGGCTGTCGGCACACAGGCCGCGGACCCGCCGGCTGTGCAGCCAGCTGAGCGCCGCGGCGATGCCATCGATGCGCATCAGCGGCATCAGAAGCTCTCCTCGACCGCCGGCATCTGCCGCGTGACAATCTGCGGACGCACATCCAGATCGGGCGCGATGTCGAGCGTGCGCAGTGTCTGCTGAACCACCTCGCTGAACACCGGGGCGGCGACCAGGCCACCGTAATATTTGCCGTTGCTCGGCTCGTCGACCATCACCGCCACGACGATTCGCGGGTCGCTGATCGGCGCCATGCCGACAAACCAGGCGCGGTATTTCTTGGCCGAGTAACCCTTGCCTTCCTGCTTGTGCGCGGTGCCGGTCTTGCCGCCGACCGAGTAGCCGAGCGCCTGTGCCAGCGGTGCCGTACCGCCCTGCCCGGCGGCCATCTCGAGCATCTTGCGCACCTCGCCGGCGGTTTGCGCCGACAGCACGCGCACGCCATTGACCGGCGTCGTCACTTCGGCATCCTGGCGCTTCAGCAAGGTCATCGGCATCAGTTCGCCGTCGTGCGCAAACACCGTATAGGCCTGCGCCAGCTGGAACAGACTGGCCGACAGGCCGTAGCCATAACTCATGGTCGCCTGCTCGATCGGCCGCCAGCTCTTGTACGGGCGCAGCCGGCCGGTCACCGCGCCCGGGAACGCGAGCTGCGGCTTCTGGCCGAAGCCGACGTTGGCGAACAGCTCGTGCATCTCGCGCGGCTGCATCTGCATCGCCATCTTGACGGTGCCGACGTTGCTCGATTTCTGGATCACTTCGGCGACGGTCAGTGCGCCATGCGGATGTGAATCGCTGATGGTTGCGCTGCCAATCGTCAGACGCCCGGGGGCGGTCTGGATCACCGTCGAGGGCTTGACCCGGCCCGACTCCATCGCCCAGCCGATGATGAAGGGCTTCATCGTCGAGCCCGGTTCGAAGGTATCGGTCAACGCGCGGTTGCGCAGTTGCTCGCCGGTCAGCTTCTTGCGATCGCCGGGCACGAAACTCGGGTAGTTGGCCAGCGCCAGCACCTCGCCGGTCTTGGCGTCCAGCACGACCACGCTGCCGGCCTTTGCCTTGTGCTCGGCCACGGCATCGCGAACGCGCTGGTAGGCGAAGAACTGGATCTTCGAATCGATCGACAGCGTGATGTCGCGGCCATTCAGCGCCGCCACGCTGTCGCCGATCTCCTCGACCACGCGACCGAGCCGATCCTTGATGACACGCCGGCTGCCGTCGTGCCCGGCCAGATCCTTCTGGAACGCCAGTTCGATGCCTTCCTGGCCCTTGTCCTCGACATTGGTGAAGCCGACGACGTGGGCAGTGGCCTCACCCTCCGGGTAACGACGCTTGTACTCACGAACTTCGTAGATGCCCTTGATGCCGAGCGCCAACACCTGCTTGGCCAGCCGCTCGTCGACCTGCCGGCGCAACCAGACGAAGGTCAGCCGGTCGTCGAGCTTGGCGGCCAGGTCCTTGGCGCTGATGCCGAGCAGGCGCGCCAGTTCGGTGCGTTGCGCCGGTGTCGATTCCAGATCCTTCGGAATCGCCCACAACGACGGTGTCGGCACGCTGACCGCGAGAATCACGCCATTGCGGTCGGTGATTCGGCCACGGCTGGCGCTGAGTTCGAGCGTGCGCGCATATCGAATCTCGCCTTGCTTCTGGAAAAACTCGCTGCCGATCACCTGCACATAGGCCGCGCGTCCGATCAGCACACAGAAGCCGGCGCAGACCATCGCCACCAGCAGCTTCGAGCGCCAGGCCGGCGTACGCGACGCCAGCAAGGGGCTGGTCGAATAATTGAGGCTGCGCAGGTTGCCCACGGCACCCGGCACCGAAGCGCGCTTGTTCCGCTTCATCGTTTCGGCTCCAGCCGGCTGGCCGGCGCGCTCGCACTGACGGCGGCGAACTTGACAATCGGCGCCCCGGCCACCGGGGCGTCGACATATTGGGTGACTGCCGGCGTAGCCAGTTGCATCGCGAGCTTCTCGCGCGCCGTCTTCTCGATTCGCAGCGGTGTCGCCTGAGCCTGCAGCTCGGCCAGCAGACGCTCGCGGTCGATGTCGAGCTGGCGCGCCTCGGATTGCGATCGATCGAGTTGGGTGAACAGCCGCCGCGCGTCGTAGCTGACCCGCACCAGATACAGCGAACTGGCCAGCAGCACCAGCAGCAAGATGGCGTTCAGTCGGGTGATCATCGCTGCGCCCTGCGTCGCGTCGGCGCCGGCTGCGCAGCCGGCACATCGGTCCGCTCGGCCACCCGCATCACGGCCGAGCGGGCACGCGGATTGGCCCGCACCTCGGTGACGCCGGGGCGGATCCGCGAGCGCGCCTTCAGGCGCAATGGCGAGGCGGCGGCAAACGGCGCGCGTCGGTCGTAGACCGACTTGCTCTCGCGGGCGATGAAGGTCTTCACGATGCGGTCTTCGAGCGAGTGAAAGCTGATCACGACCAATCGCCCGCCTGGCGCCAGCAGCTCGAGCGAGGCGTTCAGAGCTTGTTCGAGCTCCTCAAGCTCGGCATTGACAAAAATCCGAAGCGCTTGAAATGTGCGCGTTGCAGGATCCTGGCCTGCTTCACGGGTCTTGACCGCGCCAGCCACGAGCTGGGAAAGCGCCCCCGTGGTTCGAACAGGGTCGCCGCCTTCGCGCCGAGCAACAAGCGCCTTTGCAATCTGCCCAGCAAACCGTTCTTCCCCGTAGTCACGTATCACCTCCGCAATCTGACGCTCGTCTGCACGAGCCAGAAAATCCGCAGCGCTTTCACCGCGGGTCGTATCCATCCGCATGTCCAGCGGGCCGTCGAAACGAAAACTGAAGCCGCGCTGCGGATCGTCGATCTGCGGCGACGACACGCCCAGATCGAGCAACAGGCCGTCGATGCAACGGACGCCGTCTTCGGCCAGCACCGCAGCGATGTCACCGAAGCGGCTGTGATGGATGAAAAAACGCGGGTCATCGACCCGCGCAGTTCCCGAAGTCGCGGCAGCTACCGCTTCCGGGTCTCGATCGAATGCGATCACCCGGCCTTTCTCGCCGAGCCGCTGCAGCAGCGCCCGGGCGTGGCCGCCTCGACCGAAGGTGGCGTCGACATAGACGCCATCGGTCTGATCGCCCGCCTCATGGGCCAGCAGCGCATCCACCGCCTCCTGCAGCAGCACGGTGGTGTGCGAAAACGTCGAGGAAGCTTCGGCGGTCACGGGTGCAGGCGCTGCGCTCAGAAACTGAATTCCTTCAGCGATTCGGGAAGGTCGGACTGCATGACCTCGGCTTCGTGTGCGTCGTAGCGGACGGCATCCCACAGCTCGAAATGGCTGCCCATGCCGAGCAGCAAGACATCTTTCTCGAGGCCGCTCGAACGGCGCAGTTCAGGCGATATCAAGACGCGGGACGACGCATCGATCTCGACATCCATCGCATTGCCGAGGAACACCCGCTTCCAGCCGGTGGCCGACATCGGCAGCGCGGCGACACGATCACGGAAGTCTTCCCAGGCCGGGCGTGGGAAGATCAACAAGGGTCCATCAGGGTGTTTGGTGATCGTCAGCTGATTGATGCAAATCGCAGCCAGGAGATCGCGGTGACGGGTCGGCATGGCGATTCGCCCTTTGCCGTCCAGCGTCAAGGCTGATGCTCCTTGGAATACGATATTCGCCACTTCACCCCACAAAAATGCACTTTCGTGCACTTTAGCTTACGAAACAAGGGTGGTCAACGTGTTCGGCAAGAAAAAATCAATGAAATCAAGTACTTAGACAATGTTTCAAATGTAAAAATCGCTGAAAAACTTGTTCAAAAACAAGCACTTGTATAGGGCACTGAAAGTGATGTGTGAGGAGTACCGCGCTCGGTGAGCACCGCGAATGCCAGTCGCGCCGCGTCGAATACGCAGGCGGCGAGTCGATCGATAGACGTGCTCGCCGCGCTCGCGCGCCGCTTGGCGGGCGAATCACAAGGCGTTCCGGAGCTTCCGGCCCAGGCTTTCTCAGCCGGCCTCGTCGTACTCCGGCACCAGCTTGCCGTAGGCCAGCGCGCTGCTGACCTGAAGCATCAGCTCGAGATCGATCTGGCCGGGATCGCGGGGCTCGGTGTCGTAGTGACACAGGGTGCCGAGCAACACGCCCTCCGGGGTCAGCACCGGCATGCCGCAATAGGCCCGGATGGCCTCGCGCGCCGGATGATCGGCGGTGCGCGGATCGGTCATGGCATCGGCCGTGGCGAAGCGACCGCCGCTGTCACGGACAAAACAGCAGTAGGTGGCGGTATCGGCCACCTCGTCGGTCTGCAACTGGCTCTCGTCCAGGCGGTCGACATGCACCACGCTTCGGGCCCGGCCATCGGAGAATCTGAAAATGCTGATGAACCGATAGTCGGTCAACTCGAGCAGAAAGCGCAGCGCCTCACGCACCCCTCGCTCGTCGAGCGTCTGCTTGAACTTCACAAAGGCGACGGCGCTGGAAAGAGGCACGGACAACGAAGACCGGAAGCG